>JBKJYI010000527.1:0-2510 GCA_046715855.1 Phycisphaerae bacterium | reverse complement strand
CGACCTCGTCGTGCGCCTGGCCGCCGATGAACGTGAGAGCATCGAACAGCTTCAAGCTCTGCGGCTACGGGGGGTCGGCGGCGCCACGGTTCGACTGGCGGAGGTGGCCGACATCGGACCCGAGCGCACTCCCAATATCATTGCCCGGGAGAGCGCGCGACGAAAAGCGGTAATATCCTGCAACGTGGGCGAGGGCTACAACCTCGGCGATCTGGTAGCGCAGGTTCAAGAACGGGTCGATCCGATCGTGCAGCGAGCGGGGTACAGCGTTCACTACGGAGGGCAATTCGAAGCCCAGCAGTCGGCGTCGCGCACCATCATGATCGCCGGCATCGGCGTGGCCGTCGTTATGTTCATGCTGTTGCATTTATCGACGGGGTCGGCACGCGTGGCCCTGCTGGTCATGACGAATCTTCCATTGGCTACGATCGGCGGCATTGCCGCGGTCTACCTCACGGAAACGTCGAGACCCCTGGCAAACACACTTTCCCTACTGGGATTGTCATCCACGTTTTATGAAGCACCGATCATGTCCATAGCGAGCCTCGTTGGATTCATCACCCTGTTCGGCATCGCCGTGCGCAACGGAATTTTGCTGGTCAATCACTACGACCACCTCGTCACGTTGGAAAACAAGACGCGTGAGGAAGCGGTGATTCAAGGCTCGATGGAGCGATTGGTGCCCATTCTGATGACGGCTCTTTGCGCAGCACTAGGTTTGATCCCCATCGCCATGGCGAAGGGCGAACCGGGAAGCGAACTGCTCGCCCCTTTGGCCATCGTTGTGCTTGGCGGTTTGGTGAGTTCGACATTCTTGAACCTGGTCGTCGTACCGGCCGGATATTCGTTGGTGTTTGGTCTAAAAGTTGGAAGGGAGCAAAGCGCTCCTGAGAACGCTTTCGGTCGTTTGGCGAGCGTCGTCACGACCCGTTTGGCGAAACCTGTTGAGAAAGGAAGTTGACCTATGAAGAACGTAATTACTCTTGCAACGCTGTCCCTGGCCGTCGCCCTCTTCGGTTGCGAGAAGGCGCAGGAAAAACCTGCACCCAAGGAGGACCGTGCTCCCGCCTCAAGCCCACCTGCAACCGCGAAGCCGGCAGCACCCGTGGCCCCGACTGGATCTGCTGGTCACGGCGGCGAAGTCATCGCCTTAGGAACAACTAGACTTGGCGCATTCGAAGTTCGCGCCTCCCGCGATAAAGGCGACATCAAGCCGGGCGGCGATGCCCCCATCGACGTGTGGATTGACGGCGGAGTGGGCAAAGGTGTGACGGCGGTGCGATTTTGGATCGGCAGTGAAGACGCCAAAGGCTCAGTCAAAGCCAAAGCTGACATTGAGGATGGCAAATGGCATACACATGTCGAAGTTCCCTCACCAATGCCCGCAGGAAGCAAGCTTTGGGTGGAGATTGAAGAATCAGGCGGCAAAAAAACGATTGGGTCATTCGATCTCAAAGCTTGACCTTCGGGGCCTCGAAAAAGACCTCGGTATTAGACCGAAAGGGGGTACACCTGGAAAATGGCCGCCGACTGAAAGTCGTTGCCTTGGACAAAACGGGCACGGTGACGGAAGGAAAGCCAAAGCTGACCGACGTTTTTCCGATGACGGATCGAAGCCGCGAAGATGTGCTGCAAATTGCCGCCAGTATCGATGCATTGTCCAGCCACCCCATCGCCCAGGCGATCGCCACTGCGTCAACACTTCCGCTGCTGCCGGCCGAAGAATTCAATTCCTTAATTGGCCGCGGCGTCACCGGACGCATCGCGGGACAATCGTACCCATCTCTATCCACACGCTTGATGACCACTGGCTGAACGCCAATGAAAAATCGAACTCAAAAGAGGATGATCATATGCCTAATGCTCATGCTGGGCCTTCAAGCGATCTGTGTCACGGGATACTTCCTCCTTCGACGAAATCATGGAGGCCTGTTTGCTAATGGGACATTGACGCTGGAGACAGTGCCCGCGCGTGGGACTCACCTACCGCACGCCCATGCACACCCGCGCGGAGAGTCATTGTGGATCACGGGTCGATTAAGATCTCTAGACCGAGCGTCCGAACAGCGCGGGAAGATACACTTGACTGCCGTGGGGCCGGATGGATTGATTTTACACGAGGCATTCCGCGACTACTTCTTGTCAGCCAAAGAATCCAAAGGAGGCGGATATTTTGGCGTGCTCCTCGACTTGGTGCCGCCGCGGGGAAGTACGATCAAAATGTCGTGGACCAGAGAACCTGCTGTAGGGGCTCCGTCCTTTGGGCAAGGGAGTTCCCTAAAAAGGGCAAAATTCTCACGGCGCCGTCTTTATGTAGGCATTTGTGGTAGACACCCGGGGAATCCGTCGATACACTTGGTGCAGATGAATAAAGGTTTTTCATGTTTTCTCGTTGCCTGGGTCGGCCTGGCTTGCCCGGTCGTGTGCGCTACTCGCAATGTGCCGACCGATAACCAACCTGCCCCCGGTTGCTGCGCGCGCCACCAAGCTCCTGATGAGAAACCTAATTC
>JBKJYI010000526.1:0-4228 GCA_046715855.1 Phycisphaerae bacterium | reverse complement strand
TGCCGACACCGCCCAGGAGCTGCCGGAACTGAAAAAACAGCTTGAAGAGGCGGAAAAGGGAAGCGACCAGGAAAAGATTTCAATGCTCAAGGCGAAGATTTACGCTGCGAATATCGTCCTGGAGCCGTCCGTGATCGATGAGCCCGTATTCTTTTTTGATTATGTCCGAAAAGAGCTGAACGAAGAGGAAGCAAAACAGTTTGATCCAGTTCTCGATCGCTGGCGGATGCTTCGTGTGGCGGAGATCGCACCCGACAATGATTTCAAACGGATTCGCCGGGCGGTGCGCGATCCGCTGCTGGTGGATTCTGAAGAATTGAGAAAAGAGCTCGATGACCTGATTATCGAGGCGATCCGCACGGTTCCGCTTGGCCCCCAACGCCAGGACAAAGCAGTGATGACGAAGCTTGCAGCGGCTACCAGGCCGAAAGTACTGGAAAAACTGAATCCCAAGCAGCGCGAGCATTTTGAGAAGACTGTGGAAATGTTGGAGCGCTGGGAAAAGGAAGAGCCGGAAATCGCGAAGAAAACGCGCGAGCGCTTAGAAAACCATCGAATTACACACCGGGGAGAGAGCGTTCCTTCAACACCGGTGCCGGACTCTGCCGGACAACCTTGAATTTGGCCACGGACCCACGGTCGAAATGAGAAGTCCATGACTCGCTCTGCTTTCAGATTGCTCGAAACGGAGTGGGGCGTCTTTGGAATCGTCATCGGAGATCGGGACGCGATCGTCGCCACAGTCCTGCCTCAGCCGGAAAAGCATGTCCGACGGGCGATTTCCGCAAAATTTCCGGCCGCGGTGGAGTCGCGAGATTGCGCGAAGGCGTTCTGTGAGCAAGTCGGCGATTATTTCCGGGGTAAGATGGTCTCCTGGAAAGTCCCTATTGATTGGGGCGAAATTTCTGCGTTCCGCCGGCGAGTGCTGGAAGCGTGCCGGAAAATCCCGTTCGGAGCTACGGCGACCTATGCGGATCTGGCTCGGGCGGCGGGCTCTCCCGGAGCGGCCCGGGCTGTGGGGAGCACGATGGCCACAAACCCGTTGCCTCTGATTGTACCGTGTCATCGCGTGCTGCGTTCGGACGGTTCGCTCGGAGGGTTTTCCTCACCGCAGGGACCCTCGCAAAAGACGCGGCTCCTTCGCCTCGAAAATCCTGCATTCCGAACCATCAAGCAATCGCATTCGCGGTCAAAACTGCGTTCGGCTTGAGCAATCGAGCGCCAGCGCATATCGTAGATTTCATGTCATCATTTTCGCGAAGAGATTTTTTGCGCACGGCTTCTGCGGCGGCGACGGTGGCCGCAATGGCCCGTTCGACGTCCGGGCAGGGCGTGAACTCTGACGGAAAGGGCCTGCCTGGGGGTCCTGTCGTCGTTTCAAGCGCGAACGGATTGCCAGCCACGGAGAAGGCAGCGGCCATGATCCTTGCGGGGCAAGACACGCTCGATGCGGCCGTGGCGGGCGTCAACATTGTTGAGGAAGACCCGAATGACAATTCGGTGGGCTACGGTGGGCTCCCCAACGAAGACGGCGTGGTGGAGCTCGATTCGTGCGTGATGCACGGTCCGACCCGCGGTTGCGGGTCCGTCGCGGCGCTTCAGAATATCAAGACGCCCTCAAGCGTTGCGCAACTGGTCATGCAGCGCACGGATCACATCATGCTAGGGGGTGAGGGAGCCCTGCGGTTTGCCAAGGCCCATGGGTTCA
This sequence comes from Phycisphaerae bacterium, assembly GCA_046715855.1. Lineage (GTDB taxonomy): Bacteria > Planctomycetota > Phycisphaerae > UBA1845 > UBA1845 > CAZAMB01. The sequence continues at coordinate 2,520 of JBKJYI010000526.1, read as the reverse complement.
AGGAAGAGGATCTGCTCACCGAAGAGTCGAGACGGGCGTGGCTTCGGTGGCGCGAAGAAAACTCAGCCAGGGACAATTGGTTGCCGCCCCCTGACCCGGTTGGCGCCGACCGGCGATCCTCCAGGCACGAGCCGATTGCATTTACGTACGGGACGATTACGTGCCTGGCCTTGAATGCGGCTGGGCAGATGAGCGGGGTTACTACCACAAGCGGGCTGAGCTGGAAACTTTCGGGGCGCGTGGGCGATTCGCCGATTATTGGGGCGGGGTTGTACGTGGACAACGACGTGGGCGCGGCAGGCAGCACGGGCCGCGGCGAAGCCAACATCAAGATTTGTGGGGCCCATACAATCGTTGAACTTATGCGTGGCGGGGCTTCTCCGGCGGACGCGGTGATGCAGGCGATTGAGCGGGTGATCAAGTTCACAGTTGAACCGCGATTGCTCGATAGCGAGGGGAAACCGACGTTTGACCTTAAGTTCTACGCATTAGCGAAGGACGGCCGGTTCGCAGGCGCCTCCATCTGGTCCGGAGCGAGGTTCGCAGTCTACGCTGACGGGAACAACCGGCTTGAAGATTGTGCATACGCGCTTCAAAGACCGAAAAAGCCTAAAGTCGCTCCGAACTAGGCAGCCCACGTTTTGGCCGCTGGGATTGCAATGTCTGAAGTTGAAATCGAGCTGCGCGGCGTGCGCAAAGTGTATTACAAGGATCGGATTGAAATCCCTGTCCTCGACGCTCTCAACCTCGAGATTCGGGCGGGCGAATTCGTGGTGCTGATGGGGCCAAGCGGCTCGGGCAAATCGACCTTGCTGCATTTGATCGGCGGGCTGGACACGCCAACGTCCGGCAGCGTGCGGGTTGCCGATGCCCATCTCGAACGCATGTCCGAGCGCGAACTGACCGCGTGGCGCAGCCGCAACGTGGGCTTCATTTTTCAGATGTACCATCTCGTCCCCGTGCTGACGGCAGCCCAAAACGTAGAGCTGCCGTTACTCCTCTTCAAAATGTCCGGCAGCGAGCGGAAGCGGCGCGTGCAGACGGCGCTTGAAGTTGTAGGATTGGCCGATCGCATGGATCACCGGCCCAATCAGCTTTCGGGCGGTCAGGAGCAACGCGTGGCGATTGCCCGGGCCATCGTGACCGATCCGCGTTTGATCCTCGCGGATGAACCTACAGGTGATTTGGATGCGAAAACTTCCGAAGAAGTGCTGAATTTGTTGAATCTGTTGAACACCGAATTCGGCAAAACCATTGCCATGGTCACCCATGATCCGCGGGCTGCGTCGCACGGGCAGCGAACGCTGCATCTGGACAAAGGCGCCTTTCAGCGGGAGGAACTGACTCCTCTGCGCCACAAACCGTTCGCATCGACTGCGGTGTAGAACTCGAAAAAGAAGCAGGCCGTATGGATGCGGTGATTTGCGGAATCGACCCCGGGCTCGGCGTGACCGGTTACGCCATTCTCGATGCCAGCGGCTCCCCTGCGAAAATCCTCGACGCCGGAGTGTGCCGCTTCTCCGCCACGGAATCGCTGGCCGTTCGCCTGGCTGCCGTGCACGTTGATATTGCCGCCATTCTCGATGATCACCGGCCAAAGCTTGTCGCGGTGGAGCAATTGTATTCGCACTACAACCAGCCGCGCACGGCGATCTTGATGGGGCACGCCCGGGGCGTGATTTTGCTGGCGGCGGCTCAGCGCGGGATCGAAGTCCGCAGTTATTCGGCGACGCGGGTGAAACGGTTTTTGACCGGCAACGGCCACGCCACCAAGGCCCAGATCCAGCGGGCCGTGCAAATGACTTTCGGCCTGCCCGACCCGCCGGAGCCGCACGACGTGGCCGACGCCCTGGCGGTTGCGCTGTGCGGCAGCGCCGACATTGCAGCGCGGTTGATCTCCTAGGGAAAAACTTACCGAATGACCTCAAAACCGGTACAGTGTCTCCATGCGAGACACGGAAACGGAAACCGAAATATCCCTTCCTTACCTTACTGCCGGCCTGCCCGGTGTCGGGGGCGAGATCAAGCGTTTCGACGAGGATTTCGTGGTCGAGGAACTTCCCCTGTATGCGCCGTTGGGGGCGGGCACGCACGTTTATTTCACCATTGAAAAACGCGGCTTGCCCACTCTGGCGGCGGTTCAGCACATCGCCCGGGCGCTGGGGCGTCAACCGCGCGACATCGGTTACGCCGGTATGAAGGATGCACACGGCATCACCCGCCAGATGCTCAGCGTGGAGCACGTGGACAATTCTCAGGTGCAGTCGCTGGCCCTCTCGCGGATTCAGGTCCTGTCGGTGACCCGGCACACCAACAAGCTCAAGCTGGGTCACCTGGCTGGAAATCGATTTGAGATCAAAATCCGCGGCGTCGAGCCGGATTGCGGGAAGCGCGCCGGACCAATCCTTGATTTGTTGGCTAGGCGGGGGTCGCCCAACTATTTCGGACCCCAGCGATTTGGAGTACGCGGTGACAATGCAATGATTGGACGGGCGGTACTCCAGCGGAATTATGAAGAAG
>JBKJYI010000525.1:0-2558 GCA_046715855.1 Phycisphaerae bacterium | reverse complement strand
GGATGTGAGTGAGTATCAGCGCAACGAGCCAGAGGCCGATCCACGCGGCAGAGACGACCCTCGCTCGCGACCCAGGCCGCATCACTACAGGCCCGCCGCAATGCGCAGACCCCGCTCCAGCGGAATCGCAGTTTCAACCGGCCGCGGATTCGACATCGGCGACGGCGCTGGCGATGGCACGATCTGCAAATTCATTCTCGGCACATGCACGATCTGCGTATTGGAAACGGCCTGCTGAGCAATCACCCGCGAGCCCAGAATCTCAGCGGCCAGTTGCGCGTAGTCGAGCGCTCCATTGCTCTTGGGCGCATAGTCAAACACCGTCTGCCCAAAGCTGCACGACTCGGCCAGCTTGATATTCCGGCGAATGCTGGTGTTGTAAATCTGCGCCCGCGCCCAGACGTTATTCGTGCCCCGCCCGGACTCAATGAACTTCCGCAGATCGTCCACCACCTCCGCCGCCAGCCGCGTCGTGGGCTCGTGCATGCACAGCACCACCCCCCCGACTTCCAGCTTCGAATTAATTCGTTGCCGCACCAGCGTCACCGTCTCCAATAATTTTCCCAAGCCCTGCAAGCCGAAGAAATGCGCCTGAAGTGGAATGAGCACCTCGTTCGATGCAGCCAGCGCGTTGATCGTCAGCACACCCAGCGAAGGCGCACAATCGATCAGCATGATATCGTGATCGCCGTCGATCGGATCGAGCGCCTCGCGCAGCAAAACCTCTCGTCCCGTCACGCTCACCAGTTCCGCTTCCGACGCTGCAAGATCAATGTCCGCCGGAATGAGCGTGATACGATCGCGCACCGCAATCGTCGCCTCCCTGATCGAAGCCCCGCTCGTGAGCACGTCGTAGATGGTGACCTGGTCGGGGCCAACCTCCGCCCCGTAGTGCAAGGTAAGGTGCCCCTGCGGATCGAGGTCCACCAGCAGAACCCGCAGACCCGCCTCGGCCAACGCCGCCCCCAGGTTCGCCGTCGTAGTGGTCTTCCCGACTCCGCCCTTTTGATTGATGACTGCGATGCGTCGCATAGGTCCTCCTTAACCACAGTCGCGGGACTTCCATGCCCGGCTTCGATTGGAACCTGCAGATTTGCCCCCAATCGTAATCCACCCCCGCCCCCCTGTAAATCACAGCTGTTGGGTGGCACGGTCTGATAGCCGTATCGTCAGGCCGTGGCGGGTGGCATGGCCAAGCGAAGCATCGCCATGCTCCCTGCTCACCCCACCAACAAAATTTCCTTCTGCATCCCCGACGTCACCACCGGCCCCTTCACCGGATCCACAAAAACATTGATCTCCGACCGCACCCCGAACTCCGGCAGATAAATCCCCGGCTCAATGGTAAACCCGATCCCCGGCAGCATCTCCCGCACATCGTGCGTCTCCAGATTGTCCAGATTCATCCCCATCCCGTGCACCAGCGGCCCCGGACTCAAACTATGCCCCGTCCGATGCCGCAGCCCATGCGCATACTTCGCGGTAATGATCTCCCGCGCCGCATCATCAAGCTGCCACCCTTGCACGGCCTCCTGCTCCCGCCACGCACTCACCGCCCGCGCCAGCGACGCATCCCGCGCCGCCCGCACCGTCTCATACACTTCGCGGTGCCCGGCCGGCACTTCCTGCCCCGCATACCCCACCCACGTAATATCCGAATAAACATTCTCGTCGCCGGGCACGCGCGCCCACAGGTCAATCAGAATCCAGTCGCCCTTCTTGATCGGCACCGACGACGCCTGCGAAGTTTCAAAATGCGGGTCGCCGGCGTGTGCATTCGCCCCCACAATCGGCGGCTCGCCGGTCTCCAGCCCATCGGCCACAAACCGGCTCATGATGTGCTGCTGAACCTCGTACTCCCCAATGGTCTTCCCTTCCGCCAGCCGCTGCCGAATCAAACCAAATGCCTCATCCTTGATCGCGTCCACCTTCTGCGAGGCCACCGCGTGACCCTTCTGCGCCTCCGCCGACCACCGCGCCACGCATACCTGAATCAAATTGGCCGACGAGACAATCTCCGCCCCGAACGACCGCACCAACTCCACCGTCCCCGCATCCGCGAACGAAGCCGCCGGAAGAGAGCATAGCGGCGAATATTCCATGGCGATGGTCTTCGCCGCCCTGGCCTTCTCCCTCAGCCATGCATGCCAGTCGTTCCACGACAGGTACGCTTCCCGCTTCAACTCGACATTCGCAAACGACGGCCCGTCAATCCCATGATGCTTCAGCACCGGCTCGCCCGTGACGGGAATCCACAACGCCGCCCGCCGCGTCGTCCACCGCTTCCCCCCCAGAAGCTGCGTCAAAACCGGGTTGCTCCCCCGAAAATCATAAACCAGCCACCAGCCCACCCCCTGCTGCTTCATATACCCTTGCACGTCCTGCCAATTCATCATTGCAACCTCCACACGGGCTAGCCAACTGCGTGCGAGCCGCGAATTTCAATTCGCGCGGACTTACGGGCTTGATTTGCGGCCCGGCACAGGAGAAAAACCAAAAACCGCTGTAGTTCAAGAGCATACCAGAAAAATTCCTTTGGCGCTTGTCTGCACGTAGAG
>JBKJYI010000524.1:0-4376 GCA_046715855.1 Phycisphaerae bacterium | reverse complement strand
CGCGCGTGCCTTTGGCCGCGACAGTTTCAACGATGGCGGCGCCATGATGGTGGTGACGGTGAACTCCACCGCACCGGCTTGCCCCAACGCCTTCTGGAACGGAACACAGGCGGTCTTCTGCACGGGTCTGACCCATGACGACGTCGTAGGGCACGAATTCACCCACGCGGTGGTCCAATACACGGCGGACTTGATCTACCAGAACCAGCCTGGCCAGTTGAACGAGTCCTATGCCGATGTCTTTGGCGAACTCATCGATCTTTTCAACGGCAACAATTCTCTGCCTGGTCCACCTGCTGGAGCAGCCTGGCCAATTCACGCTTCGGGCCCGGGTGTCGACGCTTCCAATCAAGCTCGCGATGGTTGTGTCGGCGGCGTGCACCTGGAAGTGCTCAGCCCCGAATCGCTAGCCGGGATTTATCAAGCGGGCCAGGCTCTGTTCGGTCCATCCCTGACAGAAACCGGCCTGACCGGTCAGCTCGTCGCCGCTGAGCCCACCAATGCCTGCCAGGCCATTACGAATGCAATTGCCGGCAAGATCGCGCTCGTTGAGCGCGGCACGTGCAACTTCGATCTCAAAGTGTCCATGGCCGAACAAGCCGGAGCGATTGGGGTCGTGGTGGCCAACAATCGGGAAGGGCCATTGCCATTCATGCCCGGCAGCGGATTAAGCGTTTCCATTCCTTCGGTTGGGATTCAGCAGACGGAAGGAAATGCACTGCGGGCTGCCATGCAGAGCGGTGCCGTGTTGGTGACCCTGGCGGCTAACGACGATTCCGGGGTGCGCTGGCTGGTGGCCGAAGACGGCTTTGGAAACCAGTTTCGCGATATGTGGATGCCCAGTTGCCTGGGCGACCCGGATGACGCGAACCATCCGTTTCAAACCTGCAATCCATCGGACAACGGCGGAGTGCACAGCGGCAGCGGCGTGCCCAATCATGCGTTCGCTTTGGTGACAGACGGCGGCGCCTACGGCGGCTACACGGTGGAGGCGGTGGGACCAATCAAATCCGGGGCGGTCTGGTATCGGGCGCTCACTACGTACCTGACGGAGGTATCGGACTTCGAGGACGCATACACCGGACTGAGCCAGGCCGCACTCGACCTCGTTGGCACATTTCCACTCGACCCGCGAACCGGATTTCCATCCAACAGCCAATTCACGGCCCACGATGCGTCGCAAGTCTCGCTTGCGCTGCAGGCCGTGCAAATGAACACGCCCGGAAGGTGTGGCTCGTTCGAGGCCGTGCTCAATCCCAAACCTTTCGAAGCGTGCGACGCCCCCGTGAGCATGTATTCCGACGGCTTTGAAAATGGCGGTCAAGATTGGACGGTGAGCAACAGCGGCCCGCCCACCCCGTACAACTGGGTGCTGCGCGGAGGGCTTCCCTGGGGAATGTCGGGCGCAGGCTGGTTCGTAGATGATCCTGATATTGGCGATTGTCAATCCTCCGGCGAGGCGGCCGTGCACTCGTTAACGAGTCCGCTTCTGTTCGTCTGGGACGAGGCGCAAGAGTTCTTCCTTCGTTTCACTCACTTGGTGGCAACGGAGGCGGCTTACGATGGCGGCAACGTAAAAATCAGTGTCAATGAAGGGCCGTTCGAACTCATTCCGCCGGAGGCATTCCGATACAACGCCTATAACGCAGCCATTGCGGCCGGCACGAATCCGCTCGCGGGCGAGTACGCTTTTACCGGTCGCGGAGCGGTGTGGGGCACCTCGTTCATCGACTTGTCGGGCTTGGCCAACGGCGGCGACCTGGTTCAATTCCGATTCGACTTCGGCAAGGACGCCTGCGGAGGACACGACGGATGGTACCTCGGAGATATTGCAATGTCTTATTGCGTGCCCGATGGCGACGGAGATTTCGATCAGGACGACAAGGTGACCCTCGCGGACGTGGCTCATTTCCATCGCTGCATGTATGAATCCGTGCGCAGCGGCGGACCGTGCGTGCCCGCCGACCTGGACGGCAACGGCTTCGTCAACTTTTTCGATTTCACTCCCTTTATTAAGCTCCTCGACGACCCCTGAAGGCCGGCAAACACCGCAGCCAGGAGGTAGTCGCTGATCGGGAAGCACTCTAGCCCCAACGCGGTCGACGCCCCACACGCTGCCCGCGATCGAATCGATCTCCAGGCATATGCTGACTGCCTGATCGTCTGCGGCCGCTGCGATGATGCCCCGTGCAATGTCGAACCTGGGCAGCTTGGGCGTGATCAGCCCCCGTCGTTTAAGATTTACCTCTTGCCAACCATTCCGCAAAGCTTGTTGAATGCGATTTTTGCAGCCTTCCAGCTTGATTCGTGGGTCGTTGGGCCAGCTTCGTGAGCCGCTCAATCATCATCGCCAACTCTGCCCGCCGATCTCGACTGCTAGCCTGACTGCTACACCCTTCCACGCCGCCCGAAGAATCGCTATTATTCGGTGCTGAAACGCGGTTTTTCGGTGGTAGTGTTGCTGACGGTGGATCAGAAGGTCGTGCGTTCGAGTCGCACCATCGGTAGTAGGAACACACTTCTTAAGACCATGTTTTGGCCCGGCGCCCTAACCGCGCAACGGCGGGCTCGGTTTCCACGTGGAAGTTTCGCCGCTCGCCTATAGAATTAAATTGACGTGGCCAAAGCATGACAGCGAACCAACTGGACAAACTGGCTTCCCTTATCAAAAAGGACCGCGACCATCTACTCTCGGGTTGGCGGAAGCAGGTACGTGAAATATCCTCGGCGCGGCACCTCGACATTCCCACGCTGAACGATCACATCCCCGGACTGCTCGATGAACTTGTTGCGGCGCTCCTGTTAAATTCCGGGCAAACGATTCCCGAAGCCCTCAGCGAAAACAGCCCCACCGCCCACGGGCTTCAACGTCTTCAGGACGCATTTGATATCGAAGAGGTGGTGGCGGAATACAACGTCTTACGCCGTTGTATCCACGACCTCGCCGATGGCAACGGCCTGAGCTTGCAGGGGACGTCTTTCCACATTCTCAACCGGGTGTTTGACCAGGCGATCGGATTGGCCCTGCAAACCTATGCCACGCAGCGCGCCTTGGACGTGCAGCGGCGGCGCGAGGAATATCTGGCCTTTGTCGCCCACGATCTTCGCACACCACTGAACGCCATTTCGCTGGCCGGCCGAGTCCTGGAACGGAGGCTTCCCGCAGATATCGCAGGCGGCGAATCATCGCAGATGCTCAAGGCGCTGCGCCGAAGCGTGCAGCATCTCGAAGCCCTGGTCTCCAAAATATTGGAGGAAAACGCGAATCTCCAGACGGAAGTCGGGGTAAAATTAGAACGTCGTGAGTTCGATTTATGGCCCTTCGTTGAGTCGCTGATTCACGATCTTCATCCCGTGGCAGGAACGTCCAGCACGGCTCTCATTAACAAGGTGCCCGACGACCTTGTTGTCTATGCTGATGCCAGCTTGTTGAGGCGGGTGTTTCAGAATTTGATTGCCAACGCCATCAAATACACACCACGCGGTGAAATTAGCATCGGAGCCCAGGATTTGGACGCCGAAGGCATGGTCGAGTGCTGGGTCAGCGACAACGGAGCGGGAATTCCTGAGGATTTTCTCGCAAAAGTCTTCGACCAGGGTGAAACCGATCCGGAGACCGAGGGTGGAATGGGACTCGGGCTTGCCATCGTCAAGACGTTTACGGAAGCCCACGGGGGAATAGTGACCGTCGAAAGCAAGGTGGACGTCGGCTCAACTTTCCGTATTTCACTTCCTACCAAGGCAAGTGCGTCCGACATGGCAAAACCCTGATGGTGCGCGAAGTTATCTTGAAATACATTTGTCTCGCTTTGCTGCCCGGCTTCATCACGGTTATTCCGGTGGCCGCGCAGCTGCCCCCCGCCCGCGATAACGCGCCTTCCAACCCCGCACCGGCCCCGCGGCTTTTCGTGGAGAAGCGAAGCCATGACCTGGGCAAAATTCTGGAAGGCGACGTCGTAACCGTTTCGTGGAAAATCGAGAATCGCGGGACGGCGGATCTCGTCATCGATCGTACGGGGGCGGCCTGTGGGTGCACGGTCGTGAAGCTCCGCGACGAGGACAAGGTGATCAAGCCGGGCGAGTCGCTCGACCTGAAGGTGGAGTTCAACTCCAGCTCCCGCCACGGCGAGCAGAACAAAGAGATCATCGTCTTCAGCAACGACCCTCTCGAACCAACTCTGAAGCTCACTTTCCAGTCGCACGTCGAGGCGCTTTTCCACTCCGATCCCACCACCGTGGTCAATCTTCGCGTGATTCGACGCGGGGAAGCGGCGCCCAAGCCGCTGGAAATTCTGCCAGTGGCCGGCCGCGGCGACTTGACCATTACGCAGATCGATGTCGAAGGCGCAGCGGCTATCGAAGTCAAGTCCGAGCCG
>JBKJYI010000523.1:0-3214 GCA_046715855.1 Phycisphaerae bacterium | reverse complement strand
CTCTGGCACTTACGACCACGCCGCAGATTGATCCGCGGTTTCGCGTGCCCTTGATTCCATGCATGGCGTTTCTGGCGCTTTTTCCAGCTCGTCGCGCAGAATCGTAAGAATGCGCTCGTGGGCGTCTTCCACGACATAGTGGCCGGCGTCTTCGAAGCGGTGGACTTTGGCTTCCGGGAAAAACTCTGTCCATTGGGCGAGAAAGGCGGGAGTAAAGCAAAAATCCTGCATGCCCCAGAAAATAGTCATCGGCTTGCCGCGAAGCGCCCCAAGCCTTGATTGGATTTCTCGAAACACCGCATCGCTCGGCACGCGCGGAGAAAACGGAATGTCTTGCACGAATCGCAGAATGGCGACGCGATTGGCCCAGGAATCGTAAGGCAGCAGATAACCGGCAGCCACCTCCGGTGTCATGCGTGATTTATGCTTGCAGGCCATGTGGATAGCGGCGCGGCAGAATCCGTTGAGCCCGCGCACCAATAGATCACCGAGCACGGGCCAGCCACACACCTTGATGCGCAGCGGCATTTTTCCACCCAGAAACGCCGCGGTATTGAAGACGATCAGTCGTTCGACCCGATCCGGGTTTCGCGTGGCCCATCCAAAGCCTATCGGCCCGCCCCAGTCGTGAACGCCTAACGTCACCCGATCGAGTTGCAGATGGTCCATGAGTCGGGATAAGTTTTCGATGTGGGTTGCCAGGGCGTAGGGGTAGTCTTGCGGCTTATCCGACAGGCCGCAGCCGATGTGATCCATGGCGATTACCCGGTAGCGGTCGCGAAGCCCCTTAATCAAATCGCGGAAATAAAAGGACCACGTTGGGTTACCATGCACCAGGACAATTACTGGTCCCCGTCCGCCATCGACGTAATGCATCCGCACGCCGTTGATTTCCAAAGAGTTGGACTCCGAGTTGTTTAGAGCGGCGATGTGCAGCTGGCGATTTGATTCGCTCTTCGCAATTCGACATTCGCCATTTTTCGTCACCATTTGACGCCGAGCATGACGCAGGAGAGTCCGCTGCCGATGCCCAGCATGGCGATCTTGTCCTCGGGTTTGGGGGGATTTTGCTCGATGCCTTTGGCCATGGTGAGGGGCAGGGAAACCGAGCCGACATTGCCGAGCGATTCGAAAGTCGAGAAGTCCTTCGACGGGTCCATGCCGATGGCTTCGAACATGCGGTCTCGGTGAATAGCTCCGACCTGGTGAGTGAATACGCGGTCGATGTCGGCGTTGGACCAGTTCAGCGATGACTGGAAGTCGCGCCAAGTATGCGCGGCGAGTTCGCAGCCTCCTTCGAGGAGGGTTTCGGCGTCGGTGCGCATGGTCATCGATGCGCCCTCGCCGAAGCCGGTGTCCGCACTGCCCCGACACAAGTGATTGTGCTCGGTCGCGCAGTCGACGACGCCACCGAGCAGACGGTGATCCGTCTGAGAAACGGACTCGTGAGCGAGCACCATTGCGGCCGCCCCCGACCCGATGGTCAGCGAGGCAAGTGCCGCCTTAAGGTCCTGGCGCGTCAACCGGCTACCTGCATCGAGCAATTGGTCAATCGTAGAAGTGATCAAGTGGCGGCTGCTTTCACCGGCCACGACGAGCCCCCGCTTGACCTGGCCCAGCTCGATCATGTTGGCCAGCGAAGTCAGGCCGTTGAGGAATCCCAGGCAGGCGTTGGAGATATCGAACATGAGGGACTTTCGCGGCAGGCCGAGATTGTGGTGTACTACCGAGGCGGTCGCGGGCTCCAGGCAGTCGCGCGAGACCGACGTGTTCAGCAGACATTCAATCTGATCGGGCGCAACGCCTGCATCTTCGAGTGCCCGGCGGCCGGCGCGGGTGCTCGCGTCACTGGGCAGCGTGCCCTCGTCCCAGATGCGTCGCTCGCGGATTCCGGTCATCATTTCCAAGCGTCCGGGGTGCAGCCCAAAGCGCTCGTACACGGGCGCGAGCCGCCGCTCGATTTCGTCAGACGTTAGAACGGTCTCCGGAGTTACGTACCCGAACCCGTCGAGACAAACTTGTTCATAGCGCATCGACAAAAAACTCTCCCTTAAATTGATCGCCGAGTGATTATAGGCGCCTTGGCACATTCGGCAAAAACATCTGTGGCCATTGAACCAATGGTTTCGCATCGGGTACGATCCGCCCTATGTCGCTGATTGTGCAAAAGTTTGGCGGGACCAGCGTGGCCGATGCGGAGCGGATTCACCGGGCGGCGCGGCGGGCGATCCGCGCGAAGCTCAGCGGGCACCGGGTGGTGCTGGTGGTGTCGGCCATGGGGCACTCGACCGACAAGCTCATCGCTCTGGCCCGCGAAGTTTGCTCGGATCCGCCGAAACGCGAAATGGACATGCTGCTCACCACTGGCGAGCAAGTGTCGATTGCGCTCATGGCCATGGCCATCGATGCGGCGGGACACGAGGCGATCAGCCTCACCGCAGGGCAGCTTGGACTGCTTACCGACAGCGCGCATACGCGGGCGCGCATTCAGCGAATTTCCCGCGAGCGGATCGACAAGGAGCTCGAAACCGGGAAGATCGTCATCGTCGCCGGGTTTCAGGGCATCGACGTGGGCGGCGAGATCACCACACTCGGACGGGGGGCGTCGGACACTACGGCTGCGGCGCTGGCGTCGATACTGGGAGCGCAGGTCTGCGAGATTTACACCGATGTCGATGGGGTCTACACGTCCGATCCGCGAATTGTCCCGCAGGCCCGCAAGATCGACCAGATCAGTTACGACGTGATGCTGGAGATGGCCGCGGCCGGCGCGGGGGTTATGCACTCGCGGGCCATCGAATTCGGCAAGAAGTTCAATGTGCCCATTCACGTGCGCAGCTCGCTGACGGACGTCAAAGGAACGATGATCATGAACGAAACGACCAATATGGAAGCCATCGCGGTGCAGGGCGTGACGCTTCGCGAGGACCTTGCGGTGATCACGCTGCAGGGCGTGCCGAACACGCCGGGAGTCGCGGCCCGGATTTTCGCGGAGGTCGCGGCCAACCACATCATGGTCGATGACATCGTGCAAAGCGTGTACGACGGAGGGTCGGTGGCGAACCTGAGCTTTTCGACGAACGTGGCGGACGCGCGGGAGGTAAAAAATGTGTGCGACAAGATCGCGGCGAAGCTGGGAATTGCGCGAGTCAATGTCGACGAGGGGGTTTCGAAAGTCAGCGCCGTGGGCGTGGGCATGCGGACGCACACGGGC
>JBKJYI010000522.1:0-7665 GCA_046715855.1 Phycisphaerae bacterium | reverse complement strand
ATGTTGATCCGCTGCATATCACTCGAATTGAACCGTTGCTGGAAGGAAAGCGATCTCGCGGACGCAAGGGAGGTAACGGGCATCCTCGTTCGGAACTGTGAGTGATTATCGCTTTGAATCTGCGTGCCGGCCGCTCAATGCAGTGGTGTCCGTGCCGGGTTCGAAAAGCATCACCAATCGAGCGCTGATTCTGGCCGCTTTGGCGGACGGAGTCAGCGTTCTTTCCAATGCGCTATTGGCCGAAGACACCTGGTTCATGATCGAAGCCCTGCGCGGACTGGGATTTTCCGTGACAGTGGACGAGACGGAAAGCAGGATCGAGGTCACAGGTTGTGGCGGGCACATTCCGGCCGCTGATGCCGAACTGTTCTGCGGCAACTCCGGCACGACGATTCGATTCTGCACGGCTCTGGCCGCGCTGAGCCGGGATGGCCGGTATCGACTCGACGGCATTGCCCGGATGCGCCGGCGTCCGATTGGCGCCCTGACGGATGCATTGCAGTCGCTTGGCACGGGGATCGAATTCGAAGACGAAGTCGCTTTCCCTCCGCTGACCGTTCACGGCCGCGGGCTGCGCGGAGGCCATGTCGCCTTCTCATCGCCGGCATCAAGTCAGTTCGTCAGCGGCTTGCTTCTGGTTGCCCCGTACGCTTCCTCGGACGTTTTTATCGAAGTAGGCTCAGACACCCCGAGCATGCCTTTCGTGCGCATGACTGTGCGCATGATGGAACAATTTGGTGTGCCCATCCTCGATGACGGCCTCGATAGCACAGCTACCGGGCAGTCGATTCGGTGCGTGGTGGAAGCGCCTCAACGATACGGCTGCGCTGCATACTCGGTCGAGCCCGATGCGACCAACGCCATGTACTTCCTCGCCGCCCCGGCAGTTGTCGGCGGGCGGGTTACAGTGCCCGGGCTTGGTCTTGAGAGCCTGCAGGGAGACCTTCGCTTCGTCGAAATTCTCCAGCAGATGGGTTGCGAAGTTGAGATTGTGCCCGACCGCGTGACCGTCTCGCGCCGACCGGAAACCACTCTTCGCTCGGTTGACGTCGATCTTTCCGCCATGCCTGACGTCGCACCGACGTTGGCGGTTCTGGCCCTGTTTGCCGACAACATCACCACCATACGGGGCGTTTCGAACTTGCGAATCAAGGAAACAGATCGACTCGCCGCTCTGGCAACCGAGCTCACCAAGGTTGGCGCGATCGTCGAGGAATTGACTGATGGTTTGCGCGTCACCCCCTGTGGAACGATCACCTCGACCGCGATTGATACCTATAATGATCATCGCATGGCCATGAGCTTTGCCCTCGCCGGGCTGCGCTGTCCGGGTTTAACCATTCGTGACATGGAATGCACAGCCAAGACCTTTCCGGATTTCTTTGTTCGCTTCGCTGAGATGAACCAGACCCGGTGACACCTCGATCAAGTTTTGCAGGCCGAAGTGGAGGAGCTGCTATAATGGTGCATGCCGGAAATCTACACCGTCGGACACTCCAACAAATCGATTGATAGCTTCCTGGCGCTTCTTCGCAGGCACGAAATCCAGGCCATAGCTGACGTGCGGCGATTTCCCATGTCACGACGTCATCCGCATTTTGCAATGGATTCTCTTCGCGACTTGTTGCATACTTGTGGCATCGGATACGAACACTTCCCTGATCTTGGCGGTCGCCGCACCCCGCGACCCGAATCGATGAATACCAATTGGAAAAAAGCGGGTTTCCGGGGCTATGCCGATTACATGGAAACGCAGGAATTTCGCAACGCAATCGCAAAAGTAATCCCGATCGCAGAATCACGCCCAACGGCGCTTTTGTGTGCTGAAGCGCTCTGGTGGCAGTGCCACCGCTCCTTGATCGCAGATTACTTCAAGTCTGCGGGCTGGAGGGTCCTACATATTCTTTCGGGTGAAAAATCGCAGGAACACCCCTATACTTCCGCCGCGTGCATGGTTGACGGTAAATTAAGCTATGCAGGCGAGTCCCTGTTCCATTAGCTGGCGAACTCGGTGAGCAAGCGGTGAAAATGGTGCGTGCCCTGCTCGCGGGTCGGAGAATAGCGCCCCCTGGTGTAGAGCTGCGAATGCAAACCTTTTTGCACCGCTTCTACGATGGCCTCATCTTCGCGCTCCACACGATCCAGCGAAGCACCGGCCCCCGCCTCAAGCTTTGAGGGATCCCACACATAGGCCAGAAACGATACGCGCGTGCGCTCCACGCCGAGCGGGCGGACTACGTTGACGGAAATTCCCCACGGGTAGACGTTGAACATGAGGTTCGGAAACAGCCAGAAGTAGTATCCCGCAATCGATTTGCCCGCGTCCGGCGAATCATTCGGCGGGGTCAGCACGGCGTCACCACCGCGACCCACGCCGATCTGCACGTTGCTGTAGCGATGAAGTTCAGTCCGGTAGGCGTCGTAATCCAGCGCCCCGGTGAGCCCGGCGTGCACGTAGGGAATATGAAAACCTTCCAGGTAGTTCTCGCAATACAGAGCCCAGTTGCAGGCAACCAGGTAGTCGCGCGAGCGCGACGCGTCGAGCTTGCATTCGTTGATCGTCAGCCAGCCGATTCGCTCGCGCATGGGCCCGATCCACTCATCGAACGAGCACATCGGATCGAGGGCCGCGAACAAAAACGGCCCCCATTGCGCGAGTTGGACGTGCGCGAGATCGTCGGTTTTTGAAGGGAAATTCGCGGTGGCTTCGAACTCGGGCATGCTCACAAATTTGCCATCGAGGCCAAACCGCCGGCCGTGATATCGGCAGCGTAAATGATTTTCGACGCCGCCCTCCTCGCACACCAGCATGCCCCGATGCGTGCAGACGTTGGATATGCAGTGCAGCCGGTCATCGCGGTCGCGCACCAGCAACAGCGGCTCGTCGAGGCAGCCTTCCAGTAGCGTAAATGGCGAGACCTGCCCCGGCACCTTAGCGAGATTCACGTCGCCGATGAATTGCCAGCTGCGCGCGAAAATCTTCTCTCGTGCGAGAATGTAAAACTCGGCGTCCCTGTAAGCCCATGATGGCGGAGTTGCTGCTTTGGTAATGTCAGGGTCGATCGGAAAGGAGCGCGAAGGCAATTTTCGCTCGGCATTCAATGGTCTTCATCCTGCCAACACCGCTCCTTCGCAGACGCGGTATTATCGCCTTGCTGCCTTGCTGCCTTGCTGCCTCGTTGCCTTTCCGGTCACTCGTCGCTTTTGACCGTGAAGTATGTCACGGCCAGCGACTGCTTGCCGGTCGCTGTGTTAGTGACTCCCGCCGCGATGGCATATTTGCCTGAGGGAAGGGGTGAGATTTCCTTGACCTCGTCCCCGGTGATACCGTTGCGGATGACAAAATTTTCGCCGGGGTTAAGCAGAGAGTAGTCCTTCCCGACTTCGAACGCGGCTTCCTTCGCCGCAATTCCGTAAACCAGGTCTATTCCGTCCGCCGGTTCGACGCTGCGCAGCACGGCCTTGAAATCCTTGGGAGTGCCCAGCAGCGGCTCGAACGCCTCCACGCGGAACTTCGGGGAAGCGCTTACCGGATCGTCCAGAAACCACTGCAACAAAGGCTGTCCGCCTTCTTCTTTGAATTTGCCGGCCTTGCCGTCAATAAACACCCAGGCCGCCGGGCTCTGCGGATTGTCGAGATCGGGCGCACCGCGACCGGCTTTGGTCGTGGGATTGTTTTCCGCTGTGAAGACCTCGCGCTTGCCATCGCCGGCCTTGGCTTCGGCTTTCTTTTCGGTAGGAGCTGGCTTGTCCGCCGTCGTTGGCTTTTCGGCATTCGCCGGTTTATCCGCCGACTTTTCCGCGGTCGCGGGCTTGGCCGGCGGCGCCGCTTTCGGCTCGGGCTTGAGTGAATCCGGAGGTTGATCGGATGCCTGCGCTTTCGAGGTCGCCGTCGAAGCGTTGGTTGCCTGCTCGCTGCATCCCGAAAATGCCAACATTGGACACGCTATTACCAGAGCGACAATCTGCCAGATTCCAGTTTGCTGAATCATGGAGTTCTTCCTAAAAAAGTGCCTAACCGCCGCGAAACGCTACGAGCGGGCTATGGGCTTGTCAAGTTGGAAGGCGGTCGATTACGGGTACAATACGCGATTCGCGCCGGCACGAGCCGCAAGCGATTTTTGGGTGCATTTCGATGCACAATCTCTCAGGATGCTTTGATGGACTCGAACAAGATTCGCCAGGACTTCCTCGACTTCTTCCGCAGCAAGGGCCACGAGATCGTGCCCTCCTCGCCCGTGGTGCCTTTCGATGACCCCACGCTCATGTTCACCAACGCGGGCATGAACCAGTTCAAGGACGTCTTCCTGGCGACCGGCTCGCGGCCCTACAACCGGGCGGCCGACACGCAAAAGTGCATTCGCGCCGGGGGCAAGCACAACGACCTCGACGACGTGGGGCAGGACACGTATCACCACACTTTTTTCGAGATGCTCGGTAACTGGTCCTTTGGCGACTACTTCAAGAAAGAAGCCATCGAGTGGGCGTGGGAGCTGCTGACCAAGGTATGGGCCATTGATCCGACGCGCTTGCATGCGACTTATTTCGAGGGTAGCGCGGCCGAAGGCGTTGAGGCCGACAACGAGGCCCGCGACTTGTGGGCCCAGGTGGCGGGGATGCACTCGTCGCACATTCATCCCGGCAATAAAAAGGACAACTTCTGGGAGATGGGCGACACCGGTCCATGCGGGCCGTGCAGTGAAATTCACATTGACCTGACCCCGGACAAAAGCGGCGGCCACCTGGTCAACAAGGGCGACCACCGGGTGATGGAAATCTGGAACCTGGTGTTCATCCAGTTCAATCGTGGCGGCGACGGCAAACTTACTCCGCTGCCCGCGAAACACGTCGATACCGGCATGGGTTTCGAGCGACTGTGTGCAGTCCTTTCCGGCACGCGCCAAAACAAGATCGGCCAAGTCACGAATTATGACACCGACGTCTTCACCCCGATCTTCGCAGCAATCCAAATGCGCACCAACGCACCGAAATATCAGGGAACACTTCCGAGCGAGCCGCAATCTTCAGATCGCGCGGACTCACGAGAGTTGATGACGTCACCTAGTTCTGGGAATCCGCGCGGACTGAAGTCCGCGGCTCGCCCCGATCAATCGACAATCATGACGGATGTGTCTTACCGCGTCATCGCCGACCACATCCGCTGCCTCACCTTCGCCCTCACCGACGGCGCTATCCCCAGCAACGAAGGCCGCGGCTACGTGCTGCGCCGGGTCCTTCGCCGCGCAGTTCGCTATGGCCGGCAATACATGAACATGCACGAGCCTTTTCTCTGCGACCTCGTTGCCCCGCTGGTCGAGCACATGTCCGGCGCCTTCCCCGAACTTCGCACCGCCCACCGCGGCAAGAACGTCGAACACGTCACCGCGCTCATCCGCGACGAAGAAGCCTCGTTCCTCAAGACACTCGACCGAGGCATCAAGCTCTTCGCAGACGCTGCCGAAAAAGCCCGCAGTCAGCACAATGGCCGGATCACTGGTGAAGACGCCTTCAAACTCCACGACACTTATGGCTTCCCCATCGACCTCACCGAACTTATGGCCGAAGAACAAGGTCTAACAATTGATGTGGGCGAGTATGAGCGGCTAATGGAAGAAGCTCGTGAGCGCGCACGAAACGTCGTCTCCGGCTATGGAAATCTCTCAGGAGCCGGAGCTGAGTTGGTTGCGAGGGGCGAAGCGAAGCCCGATTCGATCTTCAAAGGAGTCGTTGATGATAGTGCTAAGTACGCTGATATCCCAAAATGCGATGCAGTAATTCAATGGCTGGGCCGGCGCGGCGAGGGAAGTGTTATTGAATACCACAAAGACGAGTGGTTGAACTTCTCAGCCAAAAAAACCTGCTTTTATGCTGAACAAGGTGGTCAGGTAAGTGACGAAGGCACAATTACTACAGACACGGGAGAGATGCGAGTTGTCAACGTCCACAAATTGGCTGGTGGGCTAGTTACTCACGACGCGCGGGTTATCAAAGGAGTTATTACTTTCGGGCCTTGTCATATGGAAGTCGATATGTCGCGACGGCTTCCAACGATGCAAAACCACACTGCGACGCATGTGCTGAATTGGGCGTTGCGCGAGGTGCTGGAGATTGAGGGCGGAGGGAAGGTGGACCAGAAGGGGTCGCTGGTTGATCCGGAGAAGACTCGCTTCGACTTTTCACACAACAAGCCGCTGACCGACGACGAACTCGACCGCATCGAAAAACTCTGCGGCGAGCAAATCGCGGCCAAACTGCCCGTCTACGCCGCCAGCCGCGAAGAAGACTTTCAGGACCAAAAACAAGCCCGCGAGATCAACACGCTCCGCGCGGTTTTCGGCGAGAAGTATCCCGATCGCGTCCGCGTGGTGTCCATCGGTGTTCCGATTACGGAAGAGGATGCCAAATGCGATCGAGAATCCGCGCGAACTGAAGTTCGCGGCTCGCAAACAGAGATGGATTGGCTGCTGCGCGATCCGAAGAACCCCAGGTGGATGAAATACTCCGTCGAATTCTGCGGCGGCACGCACGTGAAAAACACCTCGGAAATTGAGCATTTCGTGCTCACTTCCGAAGAAGGCGTGGCCAAGGGCATCCGCCGCGTCGTGGGCATCTCCGGCAAAGCGGCCCGCACCGCCGAATCCCTCGGGACCGACTTGCTCCACGAAGCGAAAGCCTTTAGCGAGCCGCGATCTTCAGATCGCGCGGATTCGCGAAGTTCGGTAACATCACAGGATGCCGAGAGTCCGCGCGGACTAAAATCCGCGGCTCAATTGGCGGATTTTCAAAAACGGCTTAGCGAAGCTCAGATTCCACTGCGTCTTCGCCGCCAGATTCAGGCTGCATTGCTCGACGTGCAAAAAGTGATGAAAGAGCACGCCAAAGAGTCCGCGGCTGTGTCCGGCGACGCCGCACTCGACGCGGTGAAGAAACTTTTCGAAAGCGCACAAACCATCGGCGGCGTGACCGTAGTGGTCGGCGAAGTCCCTCCGGCTTCCCCCGAAGCACTCCGCGGCGCGATCGACTGGGTGCGCAACAAAACCGAAAGTTCGGCCGTGCTGCTGGGCTTCGCCAGCGAAGGCAAGGTGACTCTGATCGCGGGCATGAGCAAAACAGCCGTCGAGCGCGGCCTCAAGGCCGGCGACCTCATCAAGGAAATCTGCCCTCTCGTCGGCGGCAAAGGCGGCGGCCGTCCCGACATGGCCCAAGGCGGGGGTGCTGACCCGAGCGGGCTCGTCAATGCACTTGATCGTGGAAAGTCCTGGATTACCGGAAAGCTTTCGTAGCCCGCAAGTATCGAACGCTGAATAACGAAGATCAGGGTTTTGCAGGCAACCAGCAAACGCGCGCTGCATATAATGAATACCTTGCGAATGACCCACTTTAGGGAATTTGTCTAGATGAACCTTTTATACTTCGCAATCCTTATCGCCGCAGCGGTGCCTGAGCCTATGTCCCCAGCCACGAAAACATTCAGCTCGACATTGCATGGATTTTCATTCGACTACCCAGAATCCTGGATCAAAGAAGGGCCGATGTTTTGCGGTCATGATTTTGCGGGACGGACAAGAGCCGACCTCGATCGAAGTTTGTTCCCAATCGTTTATTTTTATTCCGAACGATCAACGGAAGCGCAGCCGTTGCGCCCTGCGATCCATGTAATGTATC
>JBKJYI010000521.1:0-7697 GCA_046715855.1 Phycisphaerae bacterium | reverse complement strand
GGATTGAACCGCATGATCTCGGTGATGGTGTCGCATTTGGCTTTCATGGTTTTTCCCTGAATGCGTCACCCCTTTCGTATCACAACTTTGTATCGGTAGTGCAGCTTCGCGGTCTGCAGGCCTTCAGCATGCAAAGTTCGCCCGACACTGCGCACGTTTGGCTGGCTGCCTGGCGTGCCAGTGTTGATGTTCACGATGGGTACGATTGTCAATGTTAATCGCAGTTTGGGACCGACCAAACAATGTCGAATGAGGCGCAGATTCTGCGATTGAGATTTGTGGATTCGCTGTGGCGTGGTCCGGCGCAGAGTCTCATGCGATTTCGTATGAACATGCCGGCGCCCGAAAAGGCCGGGCTTGGGCATGGCACCCAGCGCAGGACCGGGCTTGGGCATGGCACCCGTTGAGGAGACCGATCGATGTCAACCCCCCGACTTTCATTGACGCAATATCTCACGTCGATAGGATCACGCGCATGGCCATTCGCTTTCAGTGTCCCGCGTGCTCGGAGCCCATCGAGGTCGATGATGAATGGAGCCGGCAGGTCGTCCGGTGTCCGTATTGCCAGCGGACGGTAACGGCGCCGGGGGAATCGACGCTGCCGGCCAATGAGCAAATTCCAGTGGCCACGCCGATCGCCGGGCGTCGCGAGTTCCACGTGCCCGCCGATTCGGTGGGTCCCGCGGGGGCTGTGCCGCCGTATCCTCCGCAGCCACAAACCAATCGCGCGGCGGTCACGGCGTTTGTACTGGCGTTGGCAACGCTCGGGCTGCTGCTGCTCGTCCGGCAGACCATTTCCAATCATGCTCTGGAGTGGCAGGAATTCGAAAAGGTAATCGTTGAAGCCAGGTCTGCCAACGAATCGCCCGTCTCTGCAATGATGAAGTTTCTCGAAAAGCAGGGAGGAGGTTTTCCGGGGTGGATGGTTACATTGAATGTGCTGATGCTTGCTTTCATGGCCTGCTGGCTGGGTTCGATTGTTTTTGGAATTATCGGTTTGTTCCGAGCCGTGCGCCGCGGAATGGCCGTCGCGGCCCTGTCGATCACGGGGCTGCTCACCATGTTATTTTGCCTGGCGGCGCTTGGCTGAGCGACGGGGTAGGTTCCACCGATATCGAATGATTAACTCTGCGGCTTTGCGGCAACTGGCGCGGCGCCAGCTTTGAGGCGGGCCTTCTTCTGTGGCACGAAGAACGCTGTGTGGCCATTGCTGCAACGCACGCGCTGGCCGCGACTGGTGTCGGGAACGCGGAGGATCGCACGGCAATCGAGTTTCGGGCAAAGGAAGGTTATCGATGTTATCGTCATCTTGTTTCTTCAAAAGATATCCGCGCCGCGCATCAAATTGAAAAGGAGGTGATGGCCCATTGCGGCGCATGGAATCACCAACGTAGTTTAGGATATCGGAATGCTGGTGATTGTTGCGGGTTGACAACCCGACGCACTATGCGGACTCACGGCGGCGTCGGCCTCGCGAAGGCATCAGTAACTCGCGGCCTTCCACGACCGACTGCGTGACGATTTTCTTTCCTGAGTGACTGTTGTCGGGCAGGTCGTACATGGGGGCGAGCATGAGCTCCTCCATGACGGCGCGGAGTGCGCGGGCCCCGGTTTCCCGCTCCAATGCCTTCTCGGCGATGGCGGTTAGCGCGTCAGGCTCGAATTCGAGCTGGCAGTGTTCGTATTCGAACAGCTTGCGATACTGTTTGACCAGGGCATTTTTCGGCTCGGTGAGAATTCGCACGAGGGTGGCCGTGTCGAGAGGTTCTAATGTCGCCACTACGGGCAGTCGGCCAACGAGCTCGGGGATCATGCCGAATTCGATCAAGTCCTCAGGGATGACCTGGGCCAGCACTTCGCCTTCTTCCTTGGCCACGTCGCGAACTTCAGACTCGCTGGAGAATCCGATCACGCTGTGACCGAGTCGACGGCGGATAATGTCGGTGAGGCCCACGAACGTGCCGGCGCATATGAAGAGAATGTGCGTGGTGTCCATCTGGATGTACTGCTGCTCGGGATGCTTGCGGCCGCCTTGCGGGGGTACATTGGAGATGGTGCCTTCGAGCATTTTGAGAAGGCTTTGCTGGACGCCTTCGCCGGAAACGTCGCGGGTGATGCTGACGTTGTGCGAGGTCTTGCCGATCTTGTCGATCTCATCGATGTAAACGATGCCGCGCTGGGCGGATTCCAGATCGAAGTCCGCGCTTTGGAGCAAACGCAGCAAAATGTTTTCGACGTCTTCGCCAACGTAGCCCGCTTCCGTAAGCGTGGTTGCGTCCGCAATAGCGAAGGGGACGTTGAGCATGCGGGCCAGGCTCTTGGCGAGCAGGGTTTTGCCCGAACCCGTCGGCCCGAGCATCAGCACGTTGGATTTATCGATTTCAACTTCTTCTGCGCCCCCCGCGTCGACGTGCTGCAAGCGCTTGTAGTGATTGTGCACGGCTACGGCGAGAATGCGCTTGGCTCGATCCTGGCCGATGCAGTACTCATCGACGAATTCGTGAATTTCGCGCGGACGGGGAATCTCGCGGATGACCGCCCGGCCTGTGGAAGCCTTACGGGTTTCCTGTTTGATGATGTTGTGGCAAAGTTCGACGCAGGACTTGCAGATGTAAACGTCGCGCGGGCCTTCGACCATGGGGCCCGCTTCGCGCTGACCCTTGCCGCAAAAGCTGCACGTGCTGGCTCGACGCACGCGATTGCCGCCGTCACCTCCGCCGGTACCCTTTGGACTAGCCATAAACACTCCGTTGCTGAAATTACCGGCAGTTTACTCGCTGACACTCTCGCGGTCATATCGTCAGCAAAGCGAACCGCGCTGAAATAGATTATAGGGCCGACTCTGCCTGGCCGCTGCTCGTGCGATCCGAACTCTCATTCATGATTACACGTTTGAGTTCGTCGTACTCCTGCTCGGTCAGCAACCCCTTGGCTTTCATCTGCGGGGCCTGTCCCAGGGTCAATCCGGCTGAAGAATCCGCGAACTCGCCTCTGCGCGCCCAGCGTCGAATCGCGCCGATGATGGCGATCGCGACTCCGACAATAAGCAATACACCCGCCAAGTACAGCACGGGCACCCACAACGCCTGATTCAATCACACCTTTAAGATGTAAGCAATACTTAATACGGCCCGCCAAATCATAAAAGACGCCGCTATCCAACACATCACGCTTGTATCCTAGGATCGATGGGGGATGTATTCCACGACAATTCAGTGTCGCCGAGTCGCCACTTCGCGGTCGAAGGTTTTCGGCAGAGTCACCGCGAAACTGGCTCCGACGCCGCGGTCCGGTTCCAGCTCGATCGTCCCACCCAACATCCGCACCAGGTCGCGGGTGATGGCCAAGCCCAGTCCGGTTCCGGCATGCTCGCGAGTGGCCGAGGAGTCGAGCTGATAGAACTTTTCGAAAATGTGCGTTCGCTGGGATTGAGGGATGCCTGGTCCGGTGTCGGTAACGATCAAACGAATTCTTTGGTCGGGTTGGTTTTGAAGCCTAAGCGTGATGGCTCCGCCGATGGGGGTGAACTTAATGGCGTTACTGAGCAGGTTATAGAGGATTTGCTTGACCTTGCCTGAGTCGCTGGTCATGCGGGGGACGTCGGCGGCAAGCTCGGCGATGAGTTTTTGCTCGCGTTTTTCGGCGAGCGGGCGGACGAAGTCGAGCAGGTCCTGGCAAAGTTCCGCGATCGAAAATTCGGTGACGTGGAGTTCCATCTTTCCGGCTTCGATTTTTGCCAGGTCCAGCAGGTCATTAATAATCTCGAGCAAGCTTCGTCCGCTGGTGAGGATGTTCTGCGCGTAGCGCCCAAGGCGGCTGAAATCGGCGTTCGGGTTTGTGGCCAGGTCGCCGAGCAGCTCGGCGAAGCCGATGATGGAGACGAGCGGGGTGCGGAGTTCGTGGGTCACATTGGCGAGGAACTCCCCCTTGAGCCGGTTCGATTCGTAGAGGGCGACGTTGGTTTCGGCCAGTTCTCCCAGGCGAATGTCCAGAGAACGGTTGATCGTTTGCAGGTTTTCCTGAGCTTCCTTGAGGTGGACGAGCATTTTGTTGAAGGCATCGGAGAGGTCGCCGAATTCGTCGCCCGATTGGATGTTGGCCCGGACGGTTAAGTCGCCGCTGGTCACGCGTTCGGCGGTCGTTTTGAGAGCGGCGACCGGCGAAAGCACCAGTCGTTGTGTGACCATATAAAACACCAACAGAGCCAGCAACGCGCCGCTCGCTCCCGCAAGCACGGTTACGATTGTATTCCACAAGATCGCATTTCCCGCGACTGGCAAAGTCACATCGATCACCCCGCGTAGCACGTGGGGATACTCGTCGAGGGGCGTGCCCCGAATGGCCATTGCAAAGCGGAACGTTTGCCCCTCGTGCTGATGCCGCCAGTAATAATGCTGGCTGGGATTGCGGGTGAGGTGGTCGATCGCGTCTTTCTGGAATCCTGGTCCCTCCTCGCCGACGCGCACGATGCGCGGGCGCCCTTCCACGTCGAAATGCACCGCGTCAGCCAGCCCGTTCCACATCTGATCGAGATGCGCCTGGGCTTGCTGCCAGTTCGGGCCGGTCCAGTCGATGGCCAGGTAGGCGGCGGTAGCCACGCGGCGGGCCTGCCAGAGCAGCGATTGCTCGTGGAGGGCATCCATGTGCAGCCAGGGGACGAAGAGGGTGGTCCCGATGACCATGAGCACGGCCGCCCCAAAGAGGAGGCTGATCTTCCGCGCTAACGACATGGGAAACCGCTTGAGCAGAGACATGGGCCGCAGTGTAACCGAAGCGGGCTTAAGTCGAACGACAAGCTTTGGTGCACACCGCGCGTTATCATTGGTTCGGCGCGGTCCGGCTTGAATTCCCCAACGCGGAGGTAGCGTGAATGCCAAGGTCTGGCAGTAGAAATCGGCTTATTTCAAACTCCATGCCGCGGCATGTTTCCATGTTTCTGCTCGTCTGCTCGTTGTTTCCGGGATGGGAAGTTAGAGCGGATCTTGAGTCATTGGCCAGGCTGGTACCAGCGGACATTCTCGGCGCGTACATGGTGGATACGCCCCCTGCTGACGAAGCTCCTGCCAAATCAAATTCTTTTGAAATTGCGACCGTGCTGATCGACCAGGCGTTCGCGCTGGGATTCCTGAATTCACTGGATATCGCGGTGCGCGGTTGGCTCGACACGATCGCGAGCATTTCCACCGTGATTGCCCACCCGCACGCGGTAATGCTCTTTGACCTTCAGGTGGAACGTGCGGACCAGGACAGCCACCGCGTGTCGAGCCTTCGGGCGGCCCTGGTCATGCGCACCGCCGGGGGAAACAAGCCGATCGAACGACGGATTCAACATCTGTTAGGAAGCTACACCAATCAGCAGGAGACGACGCTGGACTCCGTGCAGATGGAGGGGCAGACCGTTCACCGGCTGCAGGATCGCCGGCTCGCCGATTGGCTGATCATCTACTGGACCCAAGTGGGCGACTACTTCATGGTGGCCATTGGTGAAGAAAGCATGCGGCAGGTGATCGCTGCAACCAGTTCCAAAGAAGGCACCATCTGGCACGAAGCAACATTTCGGGAAGGCGTGGAGGCGCTGGTCGCTCAACATGCGTTGATCACGGTGTTTTTGTGCTTTGACCAGCTGGAAACGAAATCGCCCACGCTCGATGCCAAAGTGCGCAAGATGCAGGCTGCCCTGGCGATGGGACATTGCGAGTCGGGAGTGTGGGCGGCGGGTTATTCGGGGCGATCGCTCGAAATCCGGCAGTGGCTGCGCCGGCAGGGCGACGGAACGTCGGCGGTCATCGCCGGCGCCATACACCTCGGCGGCGAGCAAGCGGCCGTACCCGAAGCGGCTCACACCTTCGCAATCATCGGGGCCGAACCCTCCATTTGGTTCGACCGGATTCGCGCAGCATTCCTGGCCGCACGCAGCCGGCACAATGCGGCTGCAAGCCGAAGCTTTTGGTCGGTCGTCGAACGCGATGCCGGGCTTCGCTTTGCGGAACTATTCTCGCGTTTGAACAACCCCATCATCGTCCACGATTATCCCGAGCACGCCTTGCGCCTGCCGCCCGCGTGGACGATCGTCGTACCCATCAAAAGCGATGCGGCTGCATTGCGCCAAGACGTTGATGCGATCTTGAGCTATTGGCAAAAGGCGTTGGAAGGCGAGGCCTGGGGACTGTCGCGCAGCGCCGATGGCTTATGGTTTATGAAAGTCGGCTTGGAAGGACCGGCTTTGGCGGTAACCGATCGATACCTTTTGATCAGCTTTTCGCCGCGCGCGGTGCGACAGAACCTGGAATCGCTCAAGGCGCCATAGCCAATTCACGGCTTTGACCATCTCGGTTTACGGGCAACATTGTCTCGCTAGGCAATCTTGATGGGTGCCATGGTCAAGCGAAGCGCCGCCATGCTCGCACGGAACATGCCGGCGCCCGTAAGGCTGGGCTTGGGCATGGCACCCGATGGCAAGCCACGCAAATGGGGTGCCGACCAGTGGCATGGGGCGCAATGGGCGCAAAAAAGCGGCCCGGTGGGGTGTACCGGGCCTTAGGGAACCGTCCAATGGGGGATTGGACGGCGAGTAAGCTATCAATGGTGGACGCTATGCGCAAAAAACAGCGGCATCAGGCTATATTATTTTGAAACGCACCCACCTTTGGCCCGTCATTGTAACACTCCCATAACGAATAGCAACAACCATTTGGAAATTGTTTTCCGCCTACGCTGGCGAATTTAATCTATCTCATCATAGGCACACTCTTTCTCCATATAAAACACGCCCGCGGGGCAGGTTGCGCACCCCCCCAACGACGCGATCCGATAATAGCCCGCGTTGACACTCTCGCAGGTCACTCTATACTCCGCCCCCATCATGCGGCTTGGGCTGAGGGCGCGGAAGCCAGGCCGCAGCGTCACCGCTCGAACTTGTGTCAATATCGGAGGGATCCACAGTGCGACGCACGGTCCGATTGGCCGCTTGCCTGCTATTGGCAAGCTTGACGCGGGCACCGGGTCAGGAGCCGCCTCCCATTGCTGACCCGGTCGAAGTCCCCCGGCTCCCCAGCGGCATTTCCGAATTCGACATTGAGCTTAACGCCCGCATGGTCGCCATGTTCAAGACGGCCGACGGTGTCGAAGCCCTGCATTTTGTGGACGACTTCCTGCTTCAAATCGGGCATCCCGACACGCAGACGCTGCGCAGCCGCGAAGCTATCGTCTGGCTCAGTGAAGGGATTGCTGAGGCCAGGCCTTATCGCCATCTCCAGATATTTTTGTGGAAGGACGCGGAGGTTAATGAATTCGGCGGAACGGTGACGCTGAGTCCCGCGCTATTCGTGACGGTGAGTACTTTTGGCCGAGTGATCACACAGGCGGATCAGGTCATCGAACGAGCGGCGACTGATTCGCAGGCTTACATCGAGGGCGAGCGCATTCGGCAGGCGATTGCGCAAGGCGGCTGGTTCGGCAGTGAGGGGCCCGCCCTCTTTGGCGCTTTCGATCCCACCGGCGTGGCGGGAGCCGGGTCGCGCAAGACCGCGCCCAAGCCGATCATTCAGTTCCAAACCAACGGCCAGCTTTCGGTGAACGAAACCGTGGACGGCGGAAAAGTAATAACCGTCACGGGCGGAGTGTACTTGTCGCGCGGAACCACCAAGAGCGGTGAATACCTCGAAGCCTTGGCGGACAATGCAGTCGTGTTTTTGGCG
>JBKJYI010000520.1:0-10799 GCA_046715855.1 Phycisphaerae bacterium | reverse complement strand
GTGTTGGGTGCCATGCCCAAGCCCAGCCTCATCGGGCGCCGGCATGCAGTCCGTACAACAATGGCGGCGTTGCGCTTGGCCATGGCACCCGAAGGATTGGCCGTCGAAGCACTAGAAAGCTGCGCTCGCATCGGTGTACTATTGCTCTGTGAGCAGTGCCGGCGAGATTGCGCTGAAGCGCAGTTAGTTTTCCATTCGTATAGTATTTTCTTTGCTTTGGAATAACCAAATGCCAACACCCGCGCAGTCACGGTCAGTAGAGTCATGTCTTCAATGAATAATTGGTAGCAAATATTGTTGTAATATTATTCTCCGTCTCCCCGCTTGCTGCACCAGCCTAGGAATGTCTCTGGACAAACAATACCCCGTTGCCGGGAGTAAGCATTGGCTCGCTTGTCGTTTTTGCCACCGATCGCGGTGTTGCAACAATCCTGGCCGCTGACGGACTTTGGAACTGGGATGGCTCGGTATGGTCCTTTGTGTGGGCTCCTTACCCGTCGAGTGAGATGGAGGGAACTGGACGCTCGTGGGCGGTCTGACGCCGAACTCGGCATATTCTATCTACAACCGACTCATCGCCAGGGTGCAGGGCGTGGACGGACTAAGTTGGACTCAAACCGCCAATGAAGTCGGTCCATACTCTTCTGGCGATGAAATGGTTTTTGATGTCCATAGAGGAGTACTCGTCCTTTCAAACGCTGAGGACGGTTGTCAATACGCCATGCAATCTCGCAATTCAAAGCGAACTCACCCAACCGGCATTTCCATCTCGCCAATGGGGATGCTGCGCGTCGCCATGAAAAAAAGTTGCACCATCAAACCCAAGCCCAAATCGCGCGCAAGTCAAAAACTTGTGTCAGGAAGACTTCTCTGCGCCCTCCGCGTCTCTGCGGTGAGCGATCCCAGCCCGCAATCCAATCTCGCGAAAAACAAAAGCGTCGGGCCGCAGCACGCGACTCGACGCCTTATTTGGACTTTTGGACTTTTCGACGTTTGGACTTTTTGTTTCGGCGTTTACGCCCTCGGGTGCGCGTCGTCATACGCCTGCTTGAGCCGCGGAGTCGTCAGATGCGTATAGATCTGCGTCGTCGAAATCGACTGGTGCCCAAGCAGTTCCTGCACGCTCCTCAGGTCGGCTCCGTTGGCCAGCATGTGCGTCGCGAAGCTGTGCCGCAGCGTGTGCGGGCTGATGCTCGGATCGAGCCCGGCCTGAGCCAGGTACTTGTCGAGCTTGCGGCGGACGCTTCGCGTGCTCAGCCGCTGCCCGTGCTTGTTCACAAACAGTGCGGCCTGGTCGAAGTTCATCGCCCGCACGTCGGCCCGCCGAAGTTGAATGTACTTCTGCGCCGCCGCGAGAGCCGTCGCCCCGATGGGCGTAGTCCGCTGCTTCTTGCCTTTGCCGCGGACGCGAATGCTGCGGCCTTCGAAGTCGATGTCGGTGAAGTTGAGATCGACCAGCTCGCTGACCCGCACGCCCGTGGAGAAGAGCACTTCGAGCATGGCCCGGTCGCGCGATCCCAGCAGCGTATTGTCATCCGGCGTCGAAAGCAGCTTGGTGATCTTCTCGACCTCGAGGAACTTCGGCAGCCGCTTATCCTGCTTGGGCGTGCGAATCGTCGCCAGCGGATGCGCCTTCACATAGCCGCGCCGCATGCAGAACTTGTAGAAGCTCCGCAGCGTCGCCAGCTTGCGGGCGATGGTCGATTTCGAATAGCTCTGCGTGCCCAGAAACGCGAGGAAAGCCTTGACCTGTTCGGCCTCCGCCTCGCGCAGCTTGACCTGCATGCCGCTCTCGACCACCGCGACGCCGCCGTCCGAAGTCACCGACGCGGGAGTGCCACCTTGTGACATCAACCGGCCATTGGACGAGGGACGCTCGGTGAAGTTCTGGTGCCCGCCCGCCGCCGCCACGTCCCCCACGAGGAACGAGCAGAACTGGGCCAGGTCCGCCGCGTAACACTTCGCCGTGTGCGGCGAGAAGTGACGCTCGAACTTCAGGTAATTCAAAAATTCGTCAATCAAGGAAGTCTCTTTCATGATCGCTCTTACACATCGGCGAAACCAACCCGAGCCGCGACTCCGTCGCATGGCTGCGAGCGTAGGGCCACCCCAACCTACGTGGCGATCTGATCGAGCTCCGTCTCTAATCTTCGACCCATCTGGTAACTCAGCACGGCCGCGTCAAACCAGTCAAAAACGCTCTCGGGATTCCCCGCCAATTCCGCGAACGCATCGATGACCTCGGGCTCCTGGCCGGACTGATACCGGAACACAAACCGCTCCTCGCCTTTGACGAGGGCCAATTGTCTCACCACGCTCGTGGCCTCCTTACCACTGCTGCTTGTTGGCCAGGTATCAGCTCCATTCATACAAGCTCTGCCTCGCACCCGCCCTTGGCCTCATTTACCTTTTTCATCCTTGAATTTAGCCGCGAGTTTAACTGCGGCGCTCCCTCGAAAAGGCCGTCCAGCGCGCTGGGAACACAGGAGTCATCGTCCAAAAGCGTTTGCCGCTTGCGACCTCAAACAGGTTTCGGCAATGGCCAATAAGACCCCGCATGCCGATTCCTTTCCCCAACTTCATCGGCGCAAGTCCACGGGATGGAGCGCGTTTCTGGCGGGCGGAAAAACCCCTTTGGACGGGCCATACCGAACCGGCAATGGCAAATCCTTCCCGGTGTCAGTATCGCCCCAAACCAGGTGTCCGATAATCACATTTATCGTCCGGCCGGACAGGACGCCTGCAATTCTTCGAGATTTCAGATAGATAGGCTGGTTTGGTTTCGTTTCTGGTTCCGCTGCCCGTGCGTGCTTTTTGGCAAGCGAGCCGCGAACTTCAGTTCGCGCGGACTCCCGGGCTCAGAATGTCGCGCAATGCGCCAAAAGCACCCGCGGTTATTTCAGGCGCAATTCCTGCAGCCACACGCGGTGCGCATTCACATCGAGGCCGAAGTCGGCGGCCATCAGCAAATCCCGCCAGTCCATCTCTGCTTCGTGCATGGCGTGTGATAGCCGCTCAAGCTCGCCACGGCTTACCTTCAGCGCCGCAAACCGCAGCCGCTCCAGCGACTTGGCGTCGGCGTTCTCGCACGACGACAGATTCCGGGCGCATTGCACCTCCAGCATCCGCGCGGCATCGGCGCGATGCTCCGGCCTGAACAAATAATCGACAAGCCACTGAGTATCGGCGCTTACAGGAACGCCTGTCACTTTTTTGGCCATGAACGGTTATTCATTGCTGCTTGGTTACACTGCAATCGCATAGCGGTACGATATCGCAGCGCTCGCATGCAAGAAACCTTCTGCCCCAAAGGAGAACTCCAATGGCCAAAGTCATCAAAACCATGATCGATCGCGACGACGCGGTGATGCCTCCTGATCGATCACCAGAGCTTGTCGTATGCGAAGGAAGCGATATGGATGGCGATCTCGAGAAACTGTCGCGTGCGCAACTGATGAACGAAGGCCGACGATTGCGCGCGGGTATTCGCGAACACCGCGACAGTACGGGCCACGAGTTATGCTGGCACCATCCCGCTGTGATCGCTGCTGCCCGGGCAATCGAACCCGCTTCCTGTCGTTCCCGATCGGCCGCAATTCCTCCGAGGTTGCATCATATACCGCCGATCACTCGACGAGCAGGCAGCTAGATCCCCCAGGAGATGGGGAGCCATAGGAGGCAAAATTGCTCACTGAAAGTACACGATGCCCCCTGCCCGGCTCCCGTCGAAACATGTAATGTTGGGGCCGATTTTCATATCCAGGTTCAACAATGGGAACTGAACAGATGGTACGTCAGTTGCCTTCATAAGCCTGAGTCGGTTTCGATTGGTTTGAGAAAGGATATATCGCCATGATTGAAACGATGAATCGCCCGCGGTACGTCACGGAAGAAGCTCGCCAGCACTCGGAAGGGTTGGTCGCCCGAAAGATTGAGGAGCAGACGGCCAAAGTGCCATCGGACGTATTCCTTTGGGCAGCCCTTGGATCGATGGGGGCGTCGCTCTTCCTTCAAGCAACGGAGAGGAGAGCGACGAGCCTTTTTGTCGGCCAGTGGGCAGCGCCATTACTCATCCTCGGCCTGTACAACAAACTGGTGAAGGTCGCTGGGTCGGACCGCGTTCATACTCCGGTGGTGGATGAATCATAAGAACGCCGCTCTAGGGAATGACCTGTGAGGCACTCCCTCGAGGTGGACGATCTGATGCAGCGGGGCTACGTCTATGTCCGGACAGCGCCTTGCGGCCGGAATTTTCATCACGACTTCCGGCCGGAGCTCACACCCAAGCAAATGCTCAGGCTCGGCGTGTTCGGCGGAAAATATATGACCGATTGCGGTGATGAGTTTCCCGAGGATTGGTTTGAAAAAGCCAGACTCTGCCCGGACCGGCACGACCCGGATTTGAATTACTTCGGAATGAACGCCTCGCAGCCGCTTTACGTCTGGCGGGCCAAGGGCTGGATTCATCCCGACGATCCGCGCGGCTGGTTTCAATGGTACTGCCGCTACTATGTAGGCCGCCGTGGGCCCGACGACGAGCGTCAGATCGGACGCTGGCGGGCCATGCGCCGCCACCTCGCACAGATCAAGAAAAACTGCCGGCCGGGCGACCTCACCTGCCGCCCTCGACAGCGTCAGGCCCTCCTTCACTGGGCCTACGACACGCGGAAGATTTAGTCGAGTGGTTCATGCGTTGAAGTTCATGTCATGAGTCAGAAATTTTCTTATTGGGTGGAGATGAAGCGACAGATAATAGGATAAGCTACGTGCCCACCGTCCTCGCGAGCCGAGGCCCTTGAGCCAGTTTTAGTCGAACTTCCGGGCGCTAAAGTAGTCAACCAAGGCTTGGTATCTGGGAGCAAGCTTTACATCATTTGCGCTTTTGAAATTCGCGAGTTGTTGCTGGGCGTAGTGAAAAGCCTGCGCGCAAACTTTCGAAAACTCGAGATGGTCTTTCGAAACTTTGAGGAATGCATCTCCCAAATAGTCGACAATCCACTTCCCATCGAACTCATCTACGCAAATGAAACTGCCAGCAAGACCGAGATACTTCTGATTGAACTCCGCCAAGGCTGAATCGCCGCCACTGTGAGCGTGAGCTTCTAAGTAGCTAAGCAGTTCATCTCCGATGACGATCCGCGGATATTTGGCCACTCTGCTCTCGAGATGATGGGCGCTTGCCAGAACTGGCCCGTAGAATTCATCCTCAGGGAAAATAGCCGCCACGCCAACGTCGATTCCACCACGCAAGGGTGTTCCTTCTGCGAGATTCAGAAGAAGCAGACCGCCAACTGTTCGCAAAAACCCACAAACGAGAAAAACCGTAGAGTGTCCAAATTGGTTCTTGATCGGCGAATAAGCGACAAGTGTGTCTGAGAAGTATTTGAACTTGATACTCACTTCGAGTCGTTCTCGGACTGACCTGTGATCCTCGCCCGAAGTTCGCGCCATTTCAGCTAGAATTTCAGGCCCCTCAAGAAAGGCATTTAAAAACCCTACAAAGTGACGTCTAACCGAGGCAACGCGACCGTAGGAATTCACTACGGCGGTCTCGAACGCTTGCTGCTCAGTCTCATTCTTAGGCAACTTACACCAGCCGGACAAGTTGCGAGACTGAGAAAGAAGATCGATGACTGCAACAAAGTAGTGTTGGGCAGTTCCAATGTATTCGGAAGGCGCTCCTTGTTCCATTTCTATTTCAGGAAGCCTTCGGCTACTTGAACGAGTTCCTTTACGTGCGAGACACTCGTGGCGAAGAGATTTTTCTCATCGTCGTTGAGCTTGACCTCGATCACCTTTTCGACGCCGCCCGCCCCCAGCACGCACGGCACGCCGACGAAGTAACCGCCCACGCCGTACTCCTTGGTGCAATAGGCCGCACAGGGGATGATCCGTTTCTTGTCCTTGATGATCGCCTCGGCCATCTGCACCGTGCCCGACGCCGGAGCGTAGTAGGCCGACGTGCCCATGAGCTGCACGATCTCGCCGCCGCCCTTCTTGGCCCGCTGGATGATCGCGTGCAGCCGGTCGGTGGCGATGAGCTGCGTAACCGGAATGCCCGCGACGCTGGTGTAGCTCGGCAGTGGAACCATGTCGTCGCCGTGGCCGCCCAAAAGCAGGGCGGTGATGTCCTCGACGCTGCACCCGAGCTCCATGGCGATGAAGGTGCGGTAGCGTGCGATGTCGAGCGCCCCGGCCTGCCCCACAACGCGGTTGGTGGGGAAGCCGGTCTTTTTCCACGCGGTGTAAACCATCGCGTCGAGCGGATTGGAGACGACAATGAGCACAGCGTTCGGGGCGACCTTCGCGATTTGCACGGCCACATCGCCGACGATCTTGACGTTGGTTTGAATCAAATCGTCGCGGCTCATGCCCGGCTTGCGCGGCATGCCGGCCGTGATGATGACCACGTCGCTGTCCTTGGCGTGGGCGTAGTCGGCCGTACCGATGATTTTGGCATCGAACCGTTCGATCGGTGCACATTGGGCCAGGTCGAGCGCCTTACCGGCCGTCTTATCCGCAAATTCCGGGATGTCGATGAGCACGATATCGCCGAGTTCCTTGGCCGCCGCGAACACTGCGCAGCTCGCCCCCACGTTCCCCGCCCCGACAATGGTGATTTTCGCACGTTTCATGTCATTCTCTCGTTCCCGCGAGCGGCGGACTTCGGTCCGCGCGGACCCAAGGCCCCCTTCTCGCATGGAGGTGGTTTGCTCCCCAAAAATGATAGCGGAATGCTCAAGGGGCGGTAGTTTCGTGCACAAACAGAAGGGAAGCGCCGGCACTTGCCTGCCAAGCCAATCAGCGGCTATGATCCGCGGGCCATTTCCCTTTGGGTTGGAGAGGTGGGTGAGTGGCTGAAACCAACGGTTTGCTAAACCGTCATACGGGTGAATTCCTGTATCGAGGGTTCGAATCCCTCCCTCTCCGTGCCGTTCGCAATCTTATTCCGCGTCGTACACGTTCGTGATCAGCGCGTCGGTGCAGGCCGTGCAGGCCACCGCGCAGACCCCGCCGCTTTGCCCGTCGCAGTTGCCGGCCACGCACTCGGCCAGAACCGCGCCGAAGGCTTCAACCTCACCCGCACCATCAGCGCGCCGATCCTGGGCGTTGTCGAACCAATCGCGAACCTCGCCGCGAGTAAAAGTAATGCAGTCCTCGGGCACGACAAAGACTGGCCCGCTGCCGCAACCGGCCAGCAAGATCAAACTTGACGCAATGGGGATTCGCGAGCGATCGTTTTTTATCACCTTAAGGGTTCCTCTTTAGAAAGTTGCCAGATGGTCTCGAAAGTTCACTGTACTCACGTCCGCAATGTGCAGCCGTTCGTTCGCCGCGACCGACTGTTAGTCAAGTTGCTTGCGGAAGCGGCGAAGGCTCAACGACAAAATCACAACGCAGCACCCAGCCAAACCGAGAATATGGGGCACGAGGTCTCGGGCATCGGCCCCGCGGAGAATCACGCCGCGCACGATCTCGACAAAGTACGTAACGGGAAGAAAGTAGCTGATGGCCCGGATCGGGGCAATCATTTCGGACCGCGGAAACATAAACCCGGAAAGAAACACCGAAGGCAGCATGATCAGGAACGCGAGCTGAATGCCTTCAAGCTGAGTCGTGGCGATGGTGGAAATGAACAGCCCCAGCCCCAGCACGGTCACGATGTACAGGGCGCTGAGAATCAGCAGCAGAACAAGGCTACCATGAATAGGCACGCCGAATATCATCTGCATGGCGACCAGGATGATGAGCAACTCGCCGAAGGCCATCAGCGCGTACGGCACCAGCTTGCCCATGAGCAGGCCCATGCGCCCAACCGGCGTGACGAACAGCTGCTCGAGCGTGCCCATTTCACGCTCCCGGACGATCGAAAAGCTGGTGAGAAAGAGCAACACAAGCTGCAGGATGATGGCGATGAGCCCCGGTACGAAAAAGTGTGAGCTTTCCAGATTGGGGTTGAACAAGAGCCGCGCCCGCACTTCGATCGGGCTCGACGCCTCGCCGCGCTCATTTCGCGCCGCGGCCACCTGCATCGACTCGCTAATCGACCGCGCCCGCCCGAACGCCGTCTGCATCGCCAAAAGGTTTACCGTATTCAGCGCGGTCGTAGCCACCTGCGAATCGCTTCCGTCAATCAAGAATTGCACTTCGGCCTTCTCACGCAATAGAAGCCGCTCAGAATAGTCCGCAGGAATCAAAATGCCCGCTTTCGCCCGCCCCGAAGTAATCGCCCGGCTGAACGACTCGGAGTCGCTTGGCCGCTCAACCACTTCAAATCCCTGCGTGTTTTCGAGGGCATCCACGAGTGCGCGGCTATCCTGCCGCCCGTCCAGATCGAGCACCGCAAGCGGAATATTGTCGATGGTCACGTCGATCGCGAAACCAAAAATTGTGAGTTGAATAACCGGCACCATGAAAGTGAAAAAGACCGTGACGCGGTCGCGGCGGATGTGCGCAAATTCCTTAAGCAGGATCGCCCAGAAGCCTCTCATGACGCGGCCTTCAATGCCTGCCGCCGGCTCAGGGTGACAAATACATCCTCGAGCGAAGGGTGAATCGGCCGAAAGGTCGCGTTCTTATCGTCCGGTGCGATCAATTTCAACAGAGCCTCCGGACGAAGCCGGTCGTCGAGCAGAATGTGGATATCGGTTCCAAAGAGCGTCGCGTCCCGCACGTCCGGAATGGTCCGCGCTTTCGCCAGCGCTGCCGGGGCCATCGAGCAGGAAAACTCGTACCTCGTGGTGCCAGGCGGTGTCACTTCCGGGCCGGCCTTCAGCTCTTCGGGGTCCCCCAGCGCAATCAGTCTGGACGCATAGATATAACCCACGCGCGTGCAGCGCTCGGCTTCATCCATGTAATGCGTGGTGACAAACATC
Organism: Phycisphaerae bacterium; assembly: GCA_046715855.1. GTDB lineage: Bacteria > Planctomycetota > Phycisphaerae > UBA1845 > UBA1845 > CAZAMB01. The sequence continues at coordinate 1,923 of JBKJYI010000520.1, read as the reverse complement.
GTGCAACCCATGTGCGACAGCTCGAAGAGCAAATCCCACAAATCCCGCCGAGCCACCGGATCAATCCCCGCGGTTGGCTCGTCGAGGAACAAAATTTCCGGTTCGTGAATGAGCGCGCAAGCCAGGGCCAGCCGCTGCTTCCAGCCTCCCGAAAGCTGCGACCCCAGGCGAGTGACGTAGGGCCCGATCCCAGTCAGCGCAATGACCGCCTTCTCTCGCTCTCTCTGCCGGGTGAGCGGCAATCCATATATCCTCGCATAAAATCGGATATTCTCGACCACGCTCAAGTCGGAATACAGGCTGAATCGCTGCGACATGTACCCGATCCGCTGCTTGATCGCCTCCGACTCCGTGGCAATGTCGTGCCCCAGCACCACTCCATGCCCCGAAGTTGGCCGCAGCACTCCGCACAAGCAGCGGATCAAAGTCGACTTCCCCGCCCCGTTGGGTCCAAGCAGCCCGAATATGCTGGACTTGGGCACGTCCAGCGTGACTTCGCTCAGCGCCGGGACTGTGCCAAAAAAACGCGAAAGCTTCTCCGTGCGGATGACCGGCTCGCTCATGGCCCGGTCGCCTCATCGAACAGCACATCGCCCGCCATCCCCACGCGCAGCAAATCACGCCCCTCTTCCAGATAGATTTTCACGCGGAATACCTGCTTGCTGCGTTCCTCGGGCGTTTGGATGTTTCGCGGCGTGAACTCGCCGTCCGAGGCCAGGTACGAAATGCGCCCCACGAACCGCCGGTCGGGGAATCCGTCAATGCGAACAGGAACTCGCTGACCGATTTTCACGCGCCCCAGAAACGACTCGGGCACATAGCTCCGAATCCACAACCGCGACAAATCCAGCAGCGTCACCGCCGGCGCACCCGCCGGAACCAAATCGCCCGGACGAAGCTCTACACCTTCCACCACGCATTCGCACGGAGACTTTACGGCCAGCTCTTCCATCTGCTTCCTGATCGCTCCGACCCGCGCCTCCGCCGCCGCTACCTGGGCTGCTGCCTTGGCTGTATCCTCCGCGCGATACCCTTGCTCCAGAAGGTCCAGCGCCTGTTGCGATTCCGCGAGCAACGCCCTGGCTTCGGCCAATTCTTCCGAGCGTGTGCCCTCTTCCAACAGCGCCACTTCCTGCTCCGCCGACGCGACCTCGCTCTGCGTCTGCTTGAGCTCGCGAGCGGCCATGTCGTATTCCGTCCGCGCCGCCCGCTCCTGCTCGCGCAGCTTGGTCACCCGGGCGTGCTCCGAATGCGCCAGTTCCAGATTGGCGCGCGCAATCTTCAACCGCTCGCGGGCGATTTCGATTTCGCGCGGTCGCGGACCCACGTTCAGCCGCTCCAGCACGGATGCCGCTCGATCTCTCCGCGCCCGGGCTTGAGCGATCTCTTCGACGCGATACCCCGACGCAAGCCGTGCATGTTCCGCCTGCGCCGAAACCAACTGCGCCTGGGCCTCCGCCAGCCGCTCCTGCCAGTCAAACGATGAAATGGTGAACAGCGTCGTCCCGGGAGTAACCCGCTGGCCCTCCTCCACCAGCACCGAATCAACCCGGCCCCCGACCTGCGACCCAACGCGAACTTCGTCCGCCTCCACAAACCCCGACACGATCAACCGCGACTGGCGGGTCTGCTGCCAGAACAGCCAGCCAATCGCGGCGGCGCCGGCGATCACGATCACAATGGCCAATCGAGGTATGTGCACCAGGTCATCCTACGCGACCAGAGCGCCTGCGTCCGCCCCAAATGTCGAACCCTTCGCGATCTCAGTTGTCCCCGCCTTGACGTTCCGCGCCGCAGCGTATAAGAATACCCGCCCGAACGTGCGGCCCGCCTCTGGCGGTTCTTACGTTGCCTTGGGTTGTTTTGGGGCCGTAGCTCAATTGGTTAGAGTACCGGCTTGTCACGCCGGTGGTTGCGGGTTCG
>JBKJYI010000519.1:0-9269 GCA_046715855.1 Phycisphaerae bacterium | reverse complement strand
TATCATAGGTCCCGGTGCCCATCATCACCGGACACCGGCCATTGGCCCGCGCCAGAACGCGAGTGAGGATTTTCTCCTGCTCCTCTCCCGAAAGGGTAGGAGCCTCTCCTGTGGTGCCGCAGGCCGCAAGCCAGTCCGTCCCCGCCGCGACCTGTCGATCCACCAGCCGATCGAGGGCGTCGTAATCCACCTGCCCGCTTCGGAACGGAGTGACCAAAGCCGTGGTCGACCCGCGGATCATCCTGTCCTGGTTTTGATTCATTTTGTCTCGCTGCTTGCTCATCTGCCGGCCTCCTTGCCAAAAATTCCTGCTTTCTGCTTTCTGTTTTCTCAGTATTTAATCGTACCCTACCTCAAACAAATCGTCCTCGTCCATGCCGAAAAAGTGCCCAATCTCGTGAAGCACCGTCGTACGGATCTGTTCCACGATCTCTCGGCGAGTCTCGCAGATTTGCTCGATATTGCGCTGGTAGATCGTGACGCGATCGGGCAGTTGCACCCCCGCGTCCACGCTTCGCTCCGTCAGCGGAGTGCCGTGGTAAAGCCCGAGCAATTCCGTCGAATCATCCAGCTCCAACTCGGCTAGGTCCTCCACCCGAGGGGCGGGTTCGACGTCCACCACGATATTGTCGAGGTGCGCTCGAAGTTCATCCGGAATCTCCGAGATCGCTTCGCGCACCAACTGCTCGAATTCCGCGACCGAAACCTTCATTGCACTGCATGCTCGCCATGGACCGCCAAGCCATCTCTTGCGACGAATCCCTGCACCTACTATATATTCTAATCGCGTCGCGGAGTAGGGAGGCATCAAGCGGAAGGGGAGGAAATCACCGTGAATTGCTCATTTTGCACAGTATCGCGGGCATGGCCAATCACTTCCCTGCTTCTCATCGCGATGTCGCTTCCCGGGTGTAAATCACCAAGCCTGCTCATCACTCCGGTCTCCGGGCGCAAAGACCTCGAGGAAACCGAAATCTTCCGTGAAGGCTTGCTTTCCCGCGACAAAATCGCACTCATCGAAGTCTCCGGCATGATCCGCAACACCGAGAGCGGGTTCATTCTCAATCCTCGCGACAACCCCGTCAGCGTCCTGCTCGAGCACCTCGACAAGGCCGCCTGCGATCGCTCCGTAAAGGCTGTCATTCTTCGCATCAATTCCCCCGGAGGAACCGTCGTTGCCAGCGAGCTGATGCACGACGAAATCATGCATTTCCGCAAGCAAACCGACAAGCCAATTGTCGCGGTGATGATGGACTTGGCCACTAGCGGCGGCTACTACATCGCCTGTGCGTGTGACGAAATCGTCGCTCAGCCCTCCACTGTGACCGGCAGCATCGGCGTGCTCATGCTCATGTTCGATGCCAGCGGCACGATGAACAAGATCGGCCTGCGAAGCGAAGCCATCACCTCCGGTCGATACAAGGACGCCGGCTCACCGTTTCGCCCGCTCCTCCCCGATGAACGCGAGCTCTTTCGCGATATTGTCATGGACATGTACGAGCGATTCGTCGGCGTGGTGATGGCAGGCCGCCCGAACCTCAGTGAAGATGAAGTCCGCAGGCTCGCCGATGGCCGCGTCTACACCGCCAACCAGGCACTCCAGGCCGGGCTCATCGACCGCGTCGCCTCCCTCCGCAAGACCACCTGCTGCTTGAAGGAGGAACTTGGCTTGCGCGGCGTCCGGCTAGTCGCCTACCAGCGGCCTTATGACTACCGCCCGAACTACTACGCCAACGCCCCCGTCCAGCCGCCCACCACGAACGTCAACCTGCTCAACATCAACATGCCTAGTTCGTTTTTGCCCCGCTCGCCAGAGTTTCTATACCTTTGGGCCCCCGAATATTCGGACTCGCAGTAGCGAAACTCTGTGGCTTTGTGCCCCAATAAAAACCCTCAATTATGAAGAAGAGTTCATCCACGTTATCAGGCCAACCCACATTGTTGCATCGCGGGGCCGTTACGAACGGGCGCTCACTTTCTTGCGCCATGTCGCGCATTGACTTTGTCATTGCCGTTTCAAGAATAAGCAGCAGTCCGGTTCGGGGGGACCGGAACGCGGCATGGGAGTGCCGCTGCTCGCCGCGATCGTTCGACCGCCGGCGACCCGCCCTTGGAGGTGGAAAGATGCCCGGTCTAGTTCCTCAACTTCATTCGCCGTATTTCAAGAGAAAGTCACAGGCATTGTGCCATGTCGTGGCACTGGTTCTGGCCGGTTGCGGCGGCGTCCCCAACACCACCACCAATCTGCTGAGCGAAATCGCAGCCGACGCCTGCCCCGGCGCCGCCACCGATAAAGCCACCGCGGCCGACGCCGTGCTTCTTGAATGGTCCGGCGGCACCACGCGGATTTACCCAGGCGATCAGCTCGCAGGTCTGGACCTCGCCGCGTATCTTGTGACAGACGGTGGCACCTTGGCCGAAGAAGCCGACGATTTCAAAGCCGCCGTCCGCGACGAAGTCAGCCGCATCCTCTGCGACATGCCCACCGACGGCATCTTCCTCACCAACACCAAGACCGGGCTGCCCGGCAAAGTCACCACCGTCTACTTCTCGCAAATGAGCTCGCCCACGGGCGGCGCGCAGATCGGGCAGGGCGAGTACGACCCGTGCAACGTAGACCACGACAACGATGCGATCATCTTCGGCGATGAAATTCTTGCCCTCGGTGATGCCCGCTCCTTCGACGAATGGGTCCGCGTCTTCGCCAACGTCACCGCCCACGAGATCGGCCACATGCTCGGTTACGGCCACGTCCCCCGCGTGATCTACCCCGCCTCGCAGCGCCCCGCGTTCGTCGAGCTGATGATGGCCACCCACACCGTGGACGAAATGACCCAGGCCCAGCGCCTCATCTCCGACGCCACGAACTGCCCCGACGACCACGACGCCACCGCCTCCCGCGACCGCATCACCACGCTCCATTGCTCGCACGAGTAATCCATTTCCCGCTGTGGAACTCATTTACTACAATCGTATGATTATGAGGGCGAGGCTTAATCTTAGGAGAAATTCATTGCGCTTCACCGTGGTGTTTGAACAAGAAGCAGATGGCGGCTACGTCGTTAGCGTCCCTGCGCTCCCCGGGTGCATTTCTCAGGGCAATACGCACGACGAAGCGCTTGTTAACACTAAGGAAGCAATCACAGCCTATGTCGAAGCGCTCAAAAAAGTTGGCGAGCCCATTCCGAAGGACGCTGGGTTTGAGATCGTGGAGGTCGCAGCTTAGTCAGCGTGGCGAAACTTCCCCGTGCCTTGAGCGGTCGCAAGTTGGTTCTGTGCTCGAGCGGCTTGATTTTCATATTCTACACCAGCGCGGAAGCCACGTCATCCTTCGGCGCGAGCGTCCCAAGTGCAACATAAGCGTACCGAATCATGAATCCTTACGCCCAGGCACGCTACGCAAAATCCTGCAGCAAACAGGCATCGACATCAAGACACTTCTGGAAAGGCTTTGAACGGACCTTGCGCGTTTGCCGGGCAGTGAAGACTGCAAACTACGGGTCGTCATTATCCCGGCTGGGCGATCGGCCCGTGCCCCAGGTCGGGGCGCGGGTTCGGGTCGGCCAATACCGGCCGGGCCGTGCCCACGGGGTTCTTCGCTTCGGCGCTATCGAGCAAATCATTGACTGAAGTGCGTTCCAGAGTCTCACCTCGGATGAGTGCGTTCACCTCGTCGCCCGTGATCGTTTCGAATTTCAGCAAGGCCTTGGCCACCGCTTCGACCTTGTCGCGATTTTCGACCATGGTCTTGCGGGCCGCTTCGTACGCGGTATCGACGATCCGCTTGATTTCCGTGTCGATCATGTCGGCGGTCTTGTCGGAATAGTCGCGCATGCCAAGATCGAACCCGCCGGCCTTGTTCTCGTCCTCGCCGAAATAGATGAACCCGACGTTTTCGCCCATGCCCCACTCGCGAACCATGCGGCGGGCAATTTCCGACGCCTGCTTGATATCCGAGGCGGCTCCACTGCTGACCTCGTTGAAGAACACCTGCTCAGCAATACGGCCTCCAAACATCACCCGCATCGTCGCCAGCAGATAGCCCTTGGTGTAGACCATGCGGTCGCGCTCTGGAAGCGAGAAGGTCGCCCCGCCGGCTGGCCCGCGGGGAATGATGCTGACCTTGTGCACAGGGTCGGCGTCTTTTTCCAGCGCTTGAATGAGAGCGTGACCGGCCTCGTGATAGGCGGTGATGCGGCGGTCGCGCTCGTCAACGACCGCGCTCTTCTTGGCGCGACCCCAACGGATCTTGTCGCGTGCTTCTTCGAGGTCTTCCTGGTCCACGAACTCCTTGTTCCGCATGGTGGCGATGATGGCGGACTCGTTGACCTGGGCGGCAAGTTCCGCCCCGCTGAACATCGGCGTGCCCCGAGCGAGGCGTCGGATGTCCACGGTGGGACCCAGCTTGATGCGGCGCAAATGGACTTTGAGGATTTCGTAGCGGCCCTGCAAATCCGGAAGCGGCACGTATACCTGGCGGTCGAAACGTCCCGGTCGAATCAGCGCCGGGTCGAGAACGTCGGCGCGGTTGGTGGCCGCAATCACGATGACCTGCGAATTGGTATCAAAGCCGTCCATCTCGACAAGGATTGCGTTGAGGGTCTGCTCGCGCTCATCGTGACCGCCACCGCCAAAACTGGCGCCGCGCCGGCGCCCGACCGCGTCAATTTCATCGAGGAAAATGATGCAGGGCGAATTTTCTTTCGCCTGCTTAAACAGGTCGCGGACGCGCGAAGCGCCCACGCCGACGAACATTTCCACGAAGTCCGAACCGCTAATGGAAAAAAATGGCACGTCGGCCTCGCCGGCAATCGCCTTCGCCAGCAACGTTTTTCCGCAGCCCGGCGCGCCGACCAGCAGGACGCCGTGTGGGATTCGTGCCCCTAATCGCTGAAACTTTTTCGGCGATCGCAAAAACTCAATGATCTCCTGAACCTCGTCCTTGGCCTCTTCGATCCCCGCCACATCGGCAAACGTGATCCCGGTATGCTCCTTCTGCGTCAGGCGGTGGCGCGAGCGGCCAAAGCTGCCCAGCATGCCACCCGGGCCCCCGGCGTTGCGAAGCTGCCGGAAAATAAAAAACCAAACGAAGCCAAAAATCAAAATCCACGGCAGCATACCGAGAAGCAGCAACACAAACTGATTTTGCTTTAGATAGCTAACTTTGCCGCCAGCATCCCGAACGGACTGCACGACTTCGTCAAGAAACGGCTTGTCAATCGCGCCGGGGGGGTAGTCCACCTTGAAATGAATCTTGCCGGCGGGCTCCCCATCAACCCGTTCGCGCTCCAACTCCAGCGACCCATCCTCGCGGATCATCAACTTCTTGACTTTTTTGGCCTTCACCAGGTCGTCGAATTCGGAGATGCTGATAGGCAACGCCGCCTGAAACGTCTGCTGCAAAAGCGCAACGAGTACCATGGCCAGACCCAACAAAATCAGCCAACTCACGACGTTACGCGACATCTTGATATTGGGACCCGGCTTGCCGGGTGGCTTCTGCTGCGGGGAGGGCGGGGGTGCGCCGTTCTCGTTCGACATCTATTCACTCCACTCGGTGCGGGTTTCGCTGCATGAGTTAAGGGTCCACTCGACGCCCGCCCAACTGGCAATTATAGGGCCGTTTACCACGCTGATTCCATCGATTCGACCATCTGCTCGGCCAATCCGTCCATCGCCCGCGTCATCGCATCGGTAAAAGTTTCACCCACGGGTGGTATGTAACTCGTCTGGTAGACATATCTGGGCCTGTCCACGATTAAATCGCCATTGCGCAAATCTTGAAGCCGAAAGCGAACGACCACCGTCGACCCGATCTCACGGGGTAAATCCGTATTAAACGCATTACCGAAGGTACGATTATCGACGTTCAGGATTTCCCCCGTGAGCAGAGCGTCCGCCGAGCATTTGGGCGCAATCCGATACGGCGTATCCATCTCAATCCGCTTCACTAGAGATTCGGTCAGACGAAACTCCAACTCGCGTCGAAACTCCCGGGATTCCATCATTTCGACGTGGACCGTCTGGATATCGGTCGCAAAAGGGCGCTTGGTGGAATACCCGCAACCAGCCAAAAAAACCGGCAAGCACCCAATCGCTAAAACGATAAGACGAGAAGTTTTCATAACCAGTCCTTATGGCTCGACCGAGGGCGTAGTAACGGCCACTGGCGCGGCCACGGCGCCGAGCAACTCCAGCCGGCAGGCCGCCTTCGTGGCGGCGATGGTGTCGGGCCAGTCCTTCAACACCAGTTGATAATAAAAAATCGCCGAACTCAGATGATCTGTTTTTTCGTAGTACTGCCCGATGCGGAAATCCTTCTCCGCCCGCGTCTGACGAATCGAGTCCAAGATCACCGTCACTTGCTCGCGCTCCCCGGCCGACCCAAAGCGCACTCGAAAATCGTCGTACCGCTCCTGAGCCTCAATGAGCGCCGCCTCGTCGTAATCCACCCCGGCGAAGCTGGCCAGCGCCGAGTCAGCCGCCCGGCGCAACGCATACTCCTGATAGCGGCTCTGCTGATAATCCCGAAGGAGCCGCGCGTATTCAAGCTCGGCCAGGTCGTGCTCGCCGGCCCGAAACAAACGATCGGCCTTCGCTTTGTGCGCCAGTTCGGCCAGCTTCGTATCCGGGTAATCGGCAATGAGTTGGTCCAAAATCTTATGGCCTTCATCCACCGCGGAAACACGAAAGACTCCCCACACAGTGCGCTTGACTCCGCCCAGGTAGGCTTCCGCGATAATGAATTCAAGACGCAGCGCATCGATGGTGATAGCCATCCCGCCGTATTCATCCAGAAATTTCTGAAGCAGTTCGTGAGCGTCGTCGAACTCCTCGCGGCCGATCAGCGCCTCTGCCTTCGCCAGGATCACTTCGGGATAAAGCGGGTCAGAGGTCCCGTGACAACGCTCGAAATCTTTGATGGCGCCTAAGGCGGCACGATATCGCTCTTCGGCGTTGAGGCGACGGATGCAGAACAAGGCGCCTTCGGGCGTGCCCGGCAGCGGCGGGGTCTCTTTGACCCATGTTTTCTTCTGTGGATCATAGATGAGGTTCCGGAGGCGCGGGGTCTGCCCCCAGGCCCCCGATGACAGGACGGCCAACGCAATAGCTGCAATTACAAGCCTGGTTGATCGGATCATAGGTACACCGGAATATTGACTCAGCCGGAACGCGACCGCTCATGTTACCGGCACGCCGATTATCCACGCGGAGCCGTGTCTTGCAAACCATCTGCCATTTCTGGTGCGGTTATCTTTTGAAGATCGGTTGGCATGGCCCAGCGAAGCGCCGCGTTGGGCCGCGGCAAGCATCCCGGCGCCCGATACTACCCGGCATGGGCATGCCATCCTGACAAGGCAGTTCATTTACGTGAATTGCGGGGCAAAAATCGTCTCAAATCTTGCTCAGAAACTCGAACGACTTTTGAGCGACTTCCACCGCATTGTGACTGTGGCGGGATAGCTCGACGTGAACAGGACCGCCATATTCAATCTCCCGCAACGCGGCGAAGATGGACGAAAACTCAATTTCGCCCTCGCCAAACGTCAGGTGTTCGTGCACTCCGCGTCGCATATCCTCGATATGAAGGTTCCACAGCTTGCCCCGCCACCGACGGATGTGCTGCACTGGGTCGCCGTCCCCCAGACAATGAACATGACCCACATCCAGCGTCAGGCCAAACAGGGGGTCCGACAATTGATTATGAAGCTGCTCAAACTTGTCCATCGTGTCGATGAACATGTCCGGCTCGGGCTCAATACTCAAGCGGACCCTTGAAAGCCGCGCATGGGCCAGCAACTCCTTCAAACTAGCATGCAACCGATCGCGCAACGTCGCTTCGTCCGCGCTGCCGTCCGCGGCGCCCGACCACAGCGATACGCTATCTGCCTTGATTCGTGCCGCGAGGTCAATAGAAGCTTTCACAAAATCGACGCGCGCGGCGCGACTGACTGAATCGGCGCTAAGCAAAGTTGGCTGGTGCTTCCGCCGTGGATCGAGAAAAAATCGAGACCCCGTTTCAATCGTGCAACGCAGTTGATGACGCTCCAGCAGCGGAAGCAAGCGTTTCGCGGCCCGCTCGACGCCCACCGTATCAACCGAACTAAGTACATCGCGCTCGACGGTTATTGCCATGCTGCGGTAACCGATCTCGGCAAGGATGGCGCAGGCATCTTCCAGGCGATGGTGTGCGAAGCCGTTGGTGTTGTACCCCAGCAAAAACATGCACCGCCAAGTTACTGCCTGGCGTGGAAATTGTCAGCGGTGAATCTTGGGCACGCCGGGAACGAGGAAGGAATCGGTCAGACGCGTCGGAGTCTCGACGCCGGTGTAGCGCCTCACACCCTCGATGGTCCACACATTGTCCTTATGCTCGCCGTAGACCGGAGTGCGCATGTACTCCGCACGCCCATCGAGCAGCAGCACCGTCTGCCCGCACCCGCCGTGGGCCGGCGAATTCGCAATCTGCGGATCGATCTCTCCGTTGAACTTCGCCCCGATGAACAGCGGATTGGGATCGCCAAGGTAGGCAAGCATCGCCCTTGGGCGAAGATTCGGCGACGCCCCCGCGAGATTGTGCGAGTCGTACGAAATATTGTTCCCTTCGCCGAAATCATCGCACCCCTCCAGGGCCGCAACCTGCATCGGCTCCGCTTTCTTGTTGCTCGGACAAAGGAACGCGTTGGGCTTGGGAACAAACCCATGCTTGTGCAGGAGAAAAACGTGCCGGCTGTTGGAGGAATAACAAGTCGGGTCTTTGCCCGGAAGCCACGCCGGGTCCGGCGCAAATCCTGCAAACGGCAGCGAGCCTGCGAAGCTCGCCTGGTACTGACTTAGCCCCAATCCAATGTCGTGCATATTGCTCGCGCAAAGGACACGCTGCGATCGGCCGCGCAGGGCCGAAGCTCCTGGCACAAAAACGCCCAGAAGCACCGCGATGCAGGCCGCGATCGCCGCCATGTCTCGAATCTTAAAAAAGGGAAATGCCAGCGTCCGCCTCGGCGTCTGGATGACCTCCGCACGAGCCGCCCGCCTTACCGCCGCCAGAATATTTTCCGCCAGATTAGGCGGCCCGGGATGTACCGCCCAATGGTCCAGGGGCCGAAGAACGCGACCGAGCTTTTGACTCTGAGCGCGAAGCTGCGGGTCACGCTGCAACTGAGTTTCAAACCGCCTGGAAGCCTCCTCATCAAGAAGATTCAGATGCCATTCCAGTAGCTGTTCCGACGGATCATTTTCCATGCGGTTCACACGTGTCCCCATTGCTC
>JBKJYI010000518.1:0-3780 GCA_046715855.1 Phycisphaerae bacterium | reverse complement strand
GCGAGAAAAACGTAAGTCCAAACAAATACCGTACTTAGCAACCGGAGTCAAGCAGAGAATCATGAAGAACAAATCGGCGTTATGTCGGGTTTTTAGCGGGTATCACCGTTATATGGCCGGTGGTCTCCAAAACGGCGTACATTACTTCCACACGTCCCGAACTTGAAGTTCGATAAACCGTGCTGATGGGCCCATCTCGAAATGCGCCCGCCGGCGCGGAAACGAGGGTGAGGAGCATTAGAACCCAACCCACGCGCTGGATCCGCCACCATCGGCGCTGAAACGGCAGATCCTCGCTGACTTCGAGTTTAGGTTGCAGGATTTCGGTCAAGAACTGACTCCGGCTGCGAGGGATTTGTTCGAATGCCGGGGAGGCCCCTCTCCCCAATCGGGAGAGGGGTAGTCACATTCGGCTTGCTAGGAGACCCGGGCATTGGCGCGCTCCCAGGCATCGCGGGTGGCAAGCTTGGCTTCATTCCACGTGAGCGAGGAATCGCCTCGCGTCGTGGTCCAGCCCCCGGCGATTTCGTCTTCGATATCATCGAACGACTTTCCCGGATAGCGCGAGGCCGTTTCCCATCCATACCGATAGGCCGGCTGATACTCGCGATACTCCGACCCGGCGCGAATGTAGGGTCGGCTGATATAAGTATCCCGCCAAAAGGCGTCCTCAACCGTGGGATCGATCCCTTCGGCAACAGCCTTACCGGCCAAGCCGCCCACCACAGCGCCTACCGCACCGCCTACGACCGTGCCGACCGGACCCGCCATGGTGCCGATAGCAGCCCCCGTTGCCGCTCCGCCCGCAGCGCCAACACCAACTCCTACCGGATGTGAGCCGGGAGCGCCGCTGATTGGATCTCGATTTGCGGGATCATCATCTGTCGTAAAGGGTCGATTCTTGTCGAGATCATTGTTCAATGCCATGGCAATGTCCTTTCAAAACGTTACGGGCGCGCCAGTCCAACCATGGACCGGGTTTGATTATGAGGTAATTTTAGGTTGAGGCGGAGACGACGGGCTTAAAACCGGGTGAATGCGTATTCACCCTTAACGTTTAGCGATGTGCACTCTCCACTCCCACCAGCTCTTTTTTCTTCGGCGCGCGCCGATCGATCTGCTGCGAGGGAGCCGGGAGACGATCCTGAGGCAGACCGTCAAGCTTGACCCTTGACCCAGTCCGAATGGCTTCCTTGATTCCTTCAATGATGAGAATGTCTTTCATCCCCTCCACGGCGCCCGGCTCGGGCTCCTCATCGTTGAGAATGCACTTGGAAAAATACAGGAGTTCCGGCGCGAATTGATCCCGCTTTCTGAAGGTCTTGGTGCGCGTTTTATCCTTGAGGGTCAGATGGTGAGTCAATTCTCCTTCGTATTCGTAGGCCGGATCCAATCGTAAATTCCCTTTGGACCCTACCACCTGATACTGCGAAACATCGGAAGCGCCGAAACTGCACGTGAAAGAAGCGAGTTGTTCACCGGGGAAGCGCAGGATTGCGCTGACCGCCTCCTCGACTTCCTCGAACCGGGGATCGCCGCTGCGAGCCTGTGCGGCCACGACCTCAATGGGCTCGTTCCGCAAAATATAGCGGGCGGCGTTGATGCAATAGATGCCGATATCATGAAGCGGACCGCCGCCCAATTCCTCTTCCACGCGGATATTGTTCTCACGCACTTGCATGGAAAAAACGGAGTTGAACAATCGCAATTTGCCGAGCTTCCCGCCTTGAGCGATTTCGACCGCCTTCAAGTTGGCTTCTTCAAAGTGCAGCCGATACGCGATCATCAGCTTGATCCCGTTGGAACGGGCGGCTTCGAGCATCGACCGGCACTCCTCGGACGTGACCGCCATGGGCTTTTCGCAAAGGACATGAATCTTCGCAGCTGCGGCCCGGCGTGTGTATTCAGCGTGCAAGCTGTTGGGCAATGCGATGAAAAGCGCGTCGAAGAGATCCGCGCGGCACGCGTCATCAAAATCATCGTAACCAAAAAGATTGGACACCTTGTACATGCGGCCCAGGGCGAATCGCTTGCGAGGGTCATCGCTGATGATGGCTGTCAACTCGCAATTCTTCCGCGCATTTCGAAAGGCGGGGAGAACCGCATTCTGGGCGATATGACCCGCCCCGATCAGTGCATAGCGAATTTTGCCTTTGGAGGGTTCCTTTTTCGCGCCCATGTCAGGCCTTTCGAAAGCCGATCGGCGACTTGTTCGATCGGCTGACGCGTCGGGCGCGCCAGCCGAAGACGGGTGAGGGGTATCAGCATGGATGCATCTTGTTTCGTAGGTAGGGGCAAGGCTGCATGCTCGCTCTCATTTCCATCATGCATGCGCCGCTTCGACATTGATGCACTGAACGGCCAGCTTGTTGAGCTTGGCGTCGGCGTTTTTTTCCTCGTTCAGTGATTGCTGGAGCATCTGGGCGGCATCCTGCTGACCCAGCATTTCCGCGTACGTTCTTGCACATCCGTACCCGGCGATTTCATAATGTTCGACGCGCTGGGCAGCGCCGATGAGCCCGGCGTCGAGAACGGCTTCGTCGCCCTTTCCTTTGGCCCGCTCGTCGCTTTCTTCAATCAGGCCTTTCATCCCCTTGCAGGTTTTCCCGGGATTTTTCTCCCCCATGCCCTTGAGAATCGATTCGATTCTCTGGAGCTGTGTCTGAGTTTCCTGAAGGTGGTCCTCAAACGCTTTTTTCAGGTCGGGATGGCATGCGGCCTTGGCCATCTTCGGAAGAGCTTTGACTAACTGCGTTTCGGCACTGTGCAAATCGCTTAATTCTTCCAAAAATAGCGATTGCAGGTTTTCCATTTTCATGTCATTTTCTCCTTCCGCACGTCAACCATTTTCAAAAAAGGGGCCTGCGCCGTTAAGACGCAGACCCCAAACTTTGAGCGAGACTGTCTTATGGGCGTTCAATCGTCTTGGTCCGTTCCACGGTGACCCAGTACGGTTGGACGTTGTAAACGGTATGAACCTGCGTTGACCAATTCGGATCTACCATATTTGGCCAAGTGGTGTCTGTGAACGCAATGGTATCCTTCAGCGCTTCCTTATCGATATTGAGAATCACTTTCTTGCCATCGGCAGTTAGATTCATTGCGTTAAAGGGAACAGGGAACAGTTTGGTGCGGAACGAGAGAATTGCGTACAAAACGCGGCCGCTATCGGGATCGACAACGATATCCTTGATCTTGCCGATATCTTCGTTCTTGGTGTTGTGGGTATCCTTTCCAATCAGATCGCTGGCCTTCTGCCAGTTGGTGACTTTCTGATACCAGCGATCACGGAAATTGCCCTGGGCGCCGGTATCAGAGCCCAAGGTCGGCGCGCTTTTGGCATTTTCCCAATACGGCGTCTGATTGAATGTCTTATAGGTTGTTGTAGCCCAGCGATCATCGGAGAAATTCGGCCACTGATTCTTATCGAATCCCTGGGCCTCTTTCAGCCGGTCCTTGTCGATGTGCAGGACGAAAGCCTTAAAGTCTGGGGCAAGGCGGATCGATTGCCAGGGGATCGCAAAATACTTGTCGCCCAGGCCCAGCACGCCGCCAAAGGAAAGCACGCCATAGAGAATGCGCCCCGAACCGGCATCCAATACGATGTCCTTAATCTCACCGAGGTTCTCGTTGGCAGTGTTGGTAACGTTTTTGCCCATGAGGTCGCTGGCCTTCTGGAATCGCTTGGGCATGGCGAAGTCATCCGCTGAAATGACCTCGTTCGTTCGAGTGATGACTGTTGTTTCTGTAGTTTTGGGCGGGTCCGCCCAAGCCCACGTC
>JBKJYI010000517.1:0-9770 GCA_046715855.1 Phycisphaerae bacterium | reverse complement strand
CACCTACACGGCTCCGGCGTATGACCGCAGCCACGTGGTGGTTGCCGAAGGAGCAGACGGAACCTTCTATGCTGCGCCCCCTGCTGCCGCGTACGCGACCAAGTCGACGACCGTAACAACTACGCCGCGGACGTCATATCAGAACACGAATGTGCAGATCGAGCCGCGCACTACCACCACATACACTCCGCCGCGCGACACCGTCTATACGACTCCCCGAAATACATATCAAACCAACACGCAGGTGCGGCCTGTCAACATGCGAACGTCGCGCGGGGAGATCACCCTGGATGAGATGCGCCTGCATGTAAACAACCAGTCGGCGATCATCGTCGATGCGCGCGAGCCCAAGCACTTTTCAAAGGGGCACGTCCGCGGCGCCATCAACATCCCCGCAGGCGATGAGGATGCGTACATGGCCAAGTTCCGCAAGGATGTGGCCCCCGATCAATTGGTGATTGTGTATTGCGGCGGCCCGGATTGCCCGGCGGGCGACAATGTAGCCACGTATTTGAACTCGCAAGGATTCACCAACCTTCGTGTGTACAAACCCGGCTGGCAGCAACTGTCCAACAGCGACCTCGATTAAAAGGGGCTGCACTTGGGCGGGCTCGCAAGGAGTCCGCCCCAACTGGAAAGTGAAATGGCTCAAAGACCCTTGGTTCTCATCGGAGTTCTGCTGGCGGTTCTCGGCGTAGGCGCCTTGATCTACCAGCGGTTCAGCTACACGGAGCGTGAAACCGTGCTGGATGTCGGCTCGGTTAACGTGACGGCGGAAACGAAGAAAACCGTTTCGCTCCCGCCCATACTCGGCGGAGTGGCCCTGGCCGGCGGAGTCGGCCTCATCTTGATAGGAATGAACACGCGTCGGCCGATGGGATGATCGCGATCAGGCCAGGACCGCTTCCTTGGCCTTGGTCATCAACGACTTGGCCCGTGTCTGGTGCTTGATCTTGTCCTGCAGGCGCATAAGCCCTTCGAGAAGGGCCTCAGGACGCGGCGGACAACCCGGCACGTAGATGTCCACCGGCACGACGAGATCGACGCCCTTGACCACGTGATAGCCGTGCTTGAAGTAGGGGCCGCCGCCGACCGTGCACGCCCCCATGGCCATTACATATTTCGGGTCGGCCATCTGGTTGTAGAGGCGTTTGACCCGACTGGCCATTTTGTAGGTCACCGTGCCCGCAACGATCATGAGGTCGGCCTGACGCGGCGTCGCCCGAAAGGCCCCGGCCCCGAAGCGATCGATGTCAAAGCGCGAAGCCCCGACGGCCATCATCTCGATGGCGCAGCAGGCCAGCCCGAAGGTCATCGGCCAGATGCTGCTGCTGCGGCCCCAATTGATCGCCCAGTCCAGCGATGTGACGATCAGGCCCTCTTCGAATCGATTTTCAATCCAGCTCATAGTCTCACATCGTAGAGTTAGTTCTTAAAATCCAAACGGAGTCATTCATTTTCTACGAGTGCGACGCACTCTGGGTTTGCCGTTCTTGGCTTCACGAGGTTCGATTGTCGTAATTTGAACCAAATTGACAATGAGCCAATCGCGCGCAATTGCTTCCGACTCAGCAGGGGTTGCTAGCGGCCTGCTTCGCTCAATCTTCGCCAAGCCCAACAGCAAATGCCGGTCTGCAACGACGCCTTGGTCTGGATGACGAACTAGAATGGATCGACCGTCGGCCAACCCGATCCGTAGGGGAACGAATTCGTCCACACGCAACAATTTCCCAATGTCTTCCGGTCGCATCATGGGATGGCGTTGGCCTCAGGTCGTAGAAGCTCGCCAAATCCGCCCCCAACGTGGCGGCGCTCGGTTTCCGAGGCCGTGACGGCTCGCGGCTTTTGAGCTCCGCAGGCCCGTACCCAATTGAGGTAGCCGGCCTTCCACTCGTAAAGGAAAGGAATCGCAATCAGGATGAAAAAAACGAAAAACGCCCAAAAAGCCGGGGCACCCATTTGCTTGAACACCGTCGCCCAAGGCCAAAGCAGCGCGATTTCCACGTCAAACACGATGAACACCAGCGCCACCGTGTAAAAACGCAGGTCGAATTGCACCCAGCTTCCGCCGATGGCCGGCTCGCCGCATTCATAAGCAGCCTCCTTTTCAGGATGCGGCAGATGCGGACGGGCGATTTTCCCAATCAAAAGCCCGGCGAACACAATGCCGAAACCGGCCACGATAAAGAGGAATATACCCACCACCAATTCAAGATTGGTATTGGCATGAGCAGCCCCGGCAGCAAGAAAGCTAGTCGTCGGAAACAGTGCGTTCATACAGTGATGCGGTGGGCACGGCCCATCCTAAGCTCCTGGTGCGACGGCCTTGGCCATTTCCTCGCGGCGTTTGCTCTCGGCTCCTGTAAGTTTGTCCTTGGAGTTTTTGAATTCCAGCCACTCTCTCTTGCGCTTGGCAGCCCACTCCGGCGGGTTTTCCTGCGTCATCCAAAGAGGCATAGGCGTCTGCAATCCCTCTTTCGCAAGGTCGGTGAACTCCACGATCATGTCCTTCCGCGTGTAGCCGGACATGTCGTGCACGTTGCCCATGTGGATGCACTCGGTCGGACAGGGATCTACGCACAAAGCGCAGAACATGCACTTAGCGTAATCGATCGCGTACCGCGTCATCAATCCGCCGGCCGCGATGTTGGTTTCCTTGTCGATCTTTCGCGGGCCGGTCTTTTCAATGTAGATACAATCGACCGGGCAGGCCTTGGCGCACAAGTCGCAGGCAATGCACTTTTCGATCTCGAAAAAGTGAAACCCCCGGTAACGCGGTTGCAACGCAGGGGCCACGTCAGGGTACTGCAACGTGACGGTCTTGGCGAAGCAATAGCGCAGCGTGATCCGCATCCCGATGAGGATGGTCTTCATCGTCATCTTGATGTTGTGGAAATATTCTTTTACAGGTGATCGACTCATCGCATACCCTGCAATGATCTTATACGGTTCCTAAATCCGGGCAACCGGATTCAGGCAAGCAGATCTCCAATCCACGTCACGGAGGTGCGATACGAACTATCAACCACACGCTCAAAAAATCGCCGATCCGCTGTGATTAGCCGTGCGTCCGTTTGAACTGCCAAGGCCAGGAACGCAGAGTCGTAGACGCCGCACCGCGTCTGAATTGCGATATTGAAGGCGTGGTCCAGCAATTCAATGACGTTATGGAGTTGAATGCTCAGTCCCTGCAAGACAGAACGCATTCGCCTGGCTTCGTGTAATTCCACCTCCCCAAGGCGAACTTTCTTTGCGAGTACATTGTCGAATTCGATCCAAAGGTAGTCAGGGGACATCAGTTCGTGCGAGGCGCTTAATAACGTTGCAGAAACGTCGTCATAGGTCTCGGGGAAATACCACTTGAGCGCTACGCTCGTGTCGACAACCCACCTCAACGATCACGATCCTCACGCAGAAGTTGCGTACTGTCGGTAAATTGTCGACCTGCCAGACTTTGGCGGATTTCCTCGGCCAGTTTGCGGGCACTCTCCATGTCTAACTTTTCCGGCTCAGCCCCCTGCTCCAGCAGCCGTTTGGCCTCCGCCTGCAACGACCGGCCGTTGGCCTTGGCCTGCTTCTTGAGCCGGGCCACTACTTTCGCATCAACGCCACGGATCAATATGTCTGGCACGGGGAATCTCCTTTCTCAATCACGCTAGCATAATGATAGCATAAGTGGTGATCGAAAACAACTCAGCCGAGCAGGCGAAGACGAAGCATGTTGAGAGCGGATTTGCAGGCCCGGTCGCGGATCTCGTCGCGGATGAGGTGGTCGCCGAGCAGGATGCGACGAACTTCGACATCGCGCTCGTCAGCCAAGCCGATATAGACCAGGCCGACCGGTTTTTCCATCGACCCCCCGCCGGGGCCGGCAATCCCCGTGATGGATAGGGCGTAATCAGAACTCGCTTGAAGCCGTGCATTCAATGCGAGCAATCGGGCGACTTCTTCGCTGACCGCTCCATGCCGGTCGATGACATCGCGCGGCACACCCAGCAATCTCACTTTCGACTCATTGCTGTAAACGACATATCCCTGGAGGAAATACGCGCTGCTGCCGGGCACGTCGGTGAGCAGCGCCGATAGCACTCCGCCCGTGCACGACTCGGCCGTGGCAACTGTTTTTCCCTGTTCTATCAAAAGTTTCGCGACGGCGGCCTGAAGCGTATCCTCCTCCTCGCCGAAAATTGCCGACCCAAGTCGCCGTCGCAGTTCGCTTCGGTCGGCTTCCAGCAAAGCCTGAGCCGAGGCCGCGTCCTGCGCCGTGGCAAGAATCCGAATGGTCAAAACGGCCTTCGAGGCGGTGGTGCCCACCAGCGGATTACGGTCCCGGGCCATCATGTCCGCGATGGTCTCGCCGAGCCGGGCCTCGCCTATGCCGTAGCAATGCAGCCAGGCGGAAAGTGTGCAGGCCTTCGATGCGGACGTGAGGCGAGGCTCCACGTACCCCTCGAACATGGACTGCATTTCTGCGGGCACGCCGGGGAGGGCGATGACGCCCTTGAATCCAGCCTGATTCCGGGGTACGCCGGAATCGTCGCTCAATCCGGGCTTATCAACGGGCAAAGCTAAGTTGCGGGCATCGTCGAAAAATGCGATTCCCGGTGCGGTGCCTCGCGGATTGGCAATGACTTCGCAGTCTTGGGGGAAGAGAGCTTGTACCTTGTTGGACTCGGGCATTTCCCGCTGCCATCGCCGGAAAAACCCGAGAATTTGTGCCAATGCCTCGGCGCTTTCTTGAAGCGGTCGATTCAGCGCCTTCGCCAGTGCTTCGCGGGTCAGATCATCGCGGGTTGGACCCAACCCCCCGGTGATGATTGTCAGGTCGGCTTCCTCCCGCGCCTTGCGAATCGCCTCTGCGATTCTTGAACGATTGTCTCCGACGCTAACATGGGCGACGACCTCAACTCCGCGACCAGTCAGTCGCGCGGAAAGCCAGGCGGAATTGGTGTCCACGCACTGGCCCGCGACGATTTCTGTCCCGCAACTGATGATGATCGCGTTCATCGATCCACATTCTACCGAAATATTGCCGAACCCCGAGTGCACGCGAGTGGGCGTCCAAGCAGGCTTGGCAACTCCACGGCTCATTGCTTGCGCTCTGGGTTCGGATTGAGCGACAATTTGTCAATCATGGAGTCACAGTTACGATAAGCCCATGAAGACCCAGGCACCGCCCAAAAGCGATTCGCTATCCCGGGCCTTGACCAAGCGCGTGGCCGCTGCCCGCAAGCGGCTCGACGAGCACGCCCGCGAAATCGTGGACTGGCATTTCGACCCCAAAAGCGGGTGCCCGTTCTGGCTGGAGTACGCGAAAAAGCTGGGCTGGAACCCGCGCAAGGGAGTCAATTCGTACGACGATCTCGACAGATTTCCATTTTTTGAGGACGAGTGGCTTCGCGGCGGGCCGGTTCGGCGGTGGGTGCCCAGAGCTTATGCGAAAAAGCCGGTCTACATCTTCGAAACGGGCGGGAGCACCGGCGTGCCCAAGAGCCGCATTAACATCGACGACTTCCGCATCGATTACGAGATGTTCAGCGAAACGCTCTCCGACCAATTGTTTCCGAAAGGCGCTGACTGGCTGATGCTCGGGCCCACCGGGCCCCGCCGGCTGCGCCTGGCTGTCGAGCACCTTTGCCAGCATCGCGGCGGCATCTGCTTCCACGTCGATCTCGATCCCCGCTGGGTGGTCAAGCTCATCAATAAGGGCCGCATGGATGTGATGAACGAATATCGCGACCACGTGATCAACCAGGGCCTCACGCTGCTCAAGGCGCACGAAAACATTCGTTGCCTGTTCACCACGCCGAAACTGCTCGAAGCGCTTTGCGAGAAAACGTCAGTGGTTCGCATGGGGATCAAAGGCGTATTTTGCGGCGGCACCCAGCTCACCGCGCAGTTTAATCGTTTCGCCCGCGAGGAGCTGTTGGAAGGCGAGGCCGAGCTGGTGCCGACCTATGGCAACACGCTGATGGGGCTGGCGTGCCACAAGCCCTTCGACCCTGCGGACAACTATAGCATCACCTACCATCCGCCAAGCCCACGGGCGATGATCGAAGTCGTTGTGCCCGACGAACCGCGCAAGGTGGTCGATTACGGGCACGTTGGCCGCGTGCGGCTAACCACGCTCACCAAAGAGTTTTTCATGCCTCGCTTCCTGGAGCGCGACGAGGCCGTTCGCCGCCCGCCCTGCGAGCCCTATCCGTGGGATGGCGCCGGCGACGTCCGGCCCTTTTCCGGCTTCGCGGTGCCCATCGTCGAAGGGGTGTACTGATTTCCAAATTGGGTACTCCGCATCCATCGGGCACGCAATTGGGTGTTACGAAATTACGAGGAAACTGGCATGCGCATCCGCGTCATCACTTCGCTCAAGTTGCAAATCCCTCACGTGGATGGATCCTGGAAAAGCAGCTTGGAGAGCCATGCTGAGGCGAAAAGATAGATTCTGGTCGAGCAAGAACTTCACGCCGGTATGCTCAAGAGGCGTCGCTCTCGATCTGCGGCAAAAGACAAACAGGCGCGAATATCCTGTGACGTGAGATCCGGAAAGTCGGCCATGATTTCATGCTCCGACATGCCGCTGGCCAGGTACTCCAGTACATCGTATACGGTGATACGCAAGCCTCGGATGCACGGCTTTCCGCCTCTTTTGCCGGGTTCAATGGTGATCAACGAAGCGTATTGCATTCCTTTACTATAACAGTTTTCGACGATTGCTGACAAGAAATCCTTTGCCGGCTTCGCCCTGTCGATCGTCGAAAGGGAATTCCAAAAAATAATAGGTTCCATCGGACGAATACGCAGGTGGATTGTCGGGTATTGTAACCCCTCAAGATTTTGCTTGCCAGCCTCCGACAAATGTAGTAGAGTTTCTCCGACGACTGTAGGAGGTTGGCCGTCAGGGCGGGCGTAAAGGAGTCTTCGTGGCGGACAAGCTACACGATCTTGGGACTGCCGAGTTCGACGTACTCAAGGCATTGTGGGAAGTGGGTCCCGCGACGGTTCGCGAGGTCCTCACCCACTTGCATGAGGGAGGCCGGCGACTGGCCTACACCACGGTTCAAACCCTGCTCACTCGCCTCGAGCAAAAGCGATACGTCATCAGCGACAAATCCGACCTGGCCCACGTGTTTCGCGCCAAGGTTACCCGCGACCGCGTCACGCGGACCCGGTTAAAAAACCTGATGTCGCAGTTGTACGACGGAGCGGCCGGCCCGCTCGTCTTGCAGTTGGTCCGCACCGAGCGTTTAACTCCTAATGAGATTGACCAGCTACAGAAATTGATTGAGCGACTGGATTTAGGGGAGAAGGAATAGGGGAGCGGGTGGCATGGTCCAGCACAGCGCCGCCATGCACGCCCAATGACATGCCGGCGCCTGATAAGGCTGGGCTTGGGCATGCCCGCACGTGAGATTGGTTGGAAGTGGATCTCGTGATTAGGGATTAGGGTCCGAGCGGAGGTGGGGAATGTTCGAATGGACCGGGGCGGCGATGGACACGCTGTGGCACAACGGGCTTGCGGCCATCCCGCTCGTGCTCGTTGCAGCCGGTGCTTCGCGATTCTTGCCGTGCCTCCCTGCGACCCGCCACCTCATCTGGGTCACGGTCCTCATCTGGCTCGTTGGCGCATCGCTACTGCCTCAGTGGCGGGTGGGATTGCGGGAAAAGGCGAACGTTGCCGTGGAGTCCAATTTGAACGGCGACAATCCGGCTCGCATGGTTTCCGGCCTTTCTGACGCTGAACGATCTCCGGCGGCTTCGGAGCCAAGAAAACTAACTTCGAGTCTGGCGAAGAAGAATGAAGCGAAAGAGGCGGCAAATGGTCATCCGCAGCCTGGCGAAGGTTCCGGAAGCATTGGCGCTCTCAACGTGACAACCCAAGCCGACCCTCTTACGGCGCGACGCTCATCCCGGCGCGAAGGAATTGACCGAAATTCTACGCCACCACCACGGTACGCGGCCCGTGCAGAAAACCTTGCGCCGGACAAGCTCGCCCGGGCGCGGGAGACTGCCGGGCCGCGGTCCCACTTGAACAGACACCACTCTGATTTGGATTTGTCACCTGCTGCAAATTCGTTGGAATACAAGAAACCTCAAGCAGATTTCAAGGCAGAGCGAGTCACTACTGTAGAGCGATCAACGTCTTGCGAGTCGCAAATTGCCGCTCCGGTGCCTCACGCGCTTGACCGCGAAGTTGCTCCTGCCGCTCCCGCCCTGGTAAAGGCTGATGCGCCGGCACCGACTCCGAAACTGGTAATCGCGCAACCAACGGAGTTGCTCGCGACGAAGCCTTCCTGGGAGCTCTGGGTCTCGGCAATTGTTGATGTTCGCGATGCCGTCAGTCACCTGCCGCCGCTGCCGCGCAATGTCTGGCTTGGCGGGACGGCTTTGCTTCTTCTTTTGGCGGGGGCGCGAATCCTGAGCTTCCGCCGGCGTTTGCGGCATGCCAGGCCGGCTCCGCGCGAAGTCCAGTACGTCATCGAATCGGCATGCAAAACGCTCGGGCTCCGCAGCGTCCCGCACATCATGATGGTCGAAGGCCGCGTCTCACCCATGGTGTGGTGCGGCGTCACGCCGAAATTAATACTACCAACTGAGCTTTGGAACCAATTGGATGAGCTAGGCCGCAAAGCCGTTGTCTTTCACGAGCTGGCGCACATCCGCCGTCTCGATCACCGCACCGCCTGGATCGAGTCGGCCATTGGCATGCTTTACTGGTGGCATCCGCTGGTGTGGTGGGTGCGCGGGCGGCTTCACGCGGAGGCCGAGAACTGCTGCGACGCGTGGGTGATGACGCTGTTGCCCAAGACGCGGCGGGCGTACGCCACCGCGCTGCTCAAAACACGCGAATATCTTTCGGGCGGCGGCGAAGCCGTGCCCGCAATGGGAATTGGTATTACTCCGGGGCGAGCAAGGCTTTTTGCGAGGAGACTTACCATGGTCATGACCGAGAGTGTGCGGCCGAAATTGTCCGCGACGGGAATCAGTCTGGTAATGCTGGTGGCGATGTGCGGATGGGTCGCTTCGCCGGCCCGATCCTGCCCGAAAGAGGAAGCCGCAGCCGCGGCAAAGGCTGTCAAGGCCCCATGCGCGGCGGCAAAAGCTCAAGCCGGCACACCTTGCGCAAAAGAGCAGCCCACCCCTTCGCCCCGCGCCATGACCACTTTCGAAAAACACATGGCTGAGCGAGGTCCCGATGGCCTGCTCGTGGCCCAGCCGGTACCCACGCCTGCGCCCGTGGCCTCTACCGTGATCGGAGTCCCAGCGCAGCCCTCGGCAGTGATTGGGGTCCCGGCGCAACCGGCCGCTCCGGCGATCGCGGGTGTCGTGCAAGTTGCGGGCGGCGACTCGAACCGGGCCAAGCGAGTGGCGGAGTTGCAGGCCGAACTCGCCCGCTTGGAGCGCAAGATCGAAACACTCACCGAAGCGCTCGAAGACCAGGAAGACGCGGAAGAAGATGAGGACGAAGAAGCACACGGACACGACCACGGTGATGCCGACGAAGATGCCCATGGACACGTTCATCGCCAAGGCGGGCACGATGCCCCCCCGCAAACTCCTCGCGCTCCGCGTGCGCCTCGCGCCCCGCGACCGGCCATGCCCCCGCACGCTCCTCACGGCGCCCACGCGCCGATGCCGCCAATGCCACCCATGCCCCCGATGCCCCCGATGCCCCCGCAACCCGGTGCACATGCCCGCGGTCCGGGTTTCGCCCCGCCCAAGCCGGGCCAAAGCTGGGCTGATGTGTCCGGCGAGCAAATCACCTGGCG
>JBKJYI010000516.1:0-3433 GCA_046715855.1 Phycisphaerae bacterium | reverse complement strand
GTGGTCTTGCCGGCCCCATTCGGACCAATCAGCCCCACCGTCTCAGTCCCGCTGAACTCCACGGAGGCCCCTTCGAGCACCATCTGCGTTCCGAACTGCTTGGTGACGTTTTGGATGGCGATGGCGGCCATTGCCTCATCATAGGCGGGGCGGGCCGGGATACCACTGGCGGAGCGGCGATTGGCCGCTATAATGCCGAAATTCCGGCAATGGTAGCCGGTTTGTCTTTTTGAGGTTTGCTATGCCCCGACCAACCAAGGCATTTAAACGCCAGCGCGTGAATGCAGCCGAAGCGTGGAAGCGCGGCGAAAAAAAGGAAGCCTACGATCTGTGGGCCAAGGCCGCAGCGGGCTCCAAGGAGCACCGCGAGAAAAAGGTCGACAAGAAAAAGAAGGCCGCCGCTGCGGCGACGCCCCCCGCCACGTAATTTGTTTTTAAGGCTGGACACCCTTCCGGATGCGCGCGCCCACTTCGCGTTCCAAAGCCCGTGAAAAGCTTACGATTCGCCGAATGAGAGAGTTATACCGCGAGTAGGCGTCCGCTCCGTGCGTGTCTTCGAGGAGGCTGTACAGCGCGTGCTCGTGTGGAAGAGGAATCTCCGGCAGAAGCGAGACCTCGATTCCGAGGCTCCGTAGCCTCGGGGATGCAACCATAACCAATAATGACTCCTCCGATACGATCCCCCCTTCCAAATCGTACAGGCCTTTGCTGACCAGCTCCGCGCCCGGCAAATTTGATTCGGCTACTTCGGAATGCATCATGGCCGCGCCGCCTGAAGGCAACGCTGGAGCTTCTGCTCAAATTGATCGGGGTCGATCGCCGGGTATCGAACCAGCTCTGACTTTATCTGCTGAAAAACTGTCAGCAATTCATCCTTGTGAACAATTGATTTTCGAAGGAGTTCGTTCACGTCGCTCAGGTCCTGCTGGTGCCCCCGCTCTATTTTCGCCAACGCTTGAGCCCGAAAGTCGTAATGAAAGTACGCCACATCCCCCACTAATTGGATGGGGAGGCTTTTTTCCCGCCAGTCGGAAGGCGGCGGCAGGAAATCGTCCGGTGAAGCAAGCTCGATGTTCAGATCGAGCTCGTTTTTCAGCGTCGAAATGGCTTCGAACACGCCCTTTGGCTCGGGGTCGAGTTTGATATCGACGTCGATGGTCTGCTCTCGGATCCCCAGCAGGAGCATGGTGGCGCCGCCGGTGAAATAGACGTTGCCAGGCCCCTTCGAAGCTTTTGCCAGCCGGTGCATGAACTCTACCAACCTGGCCTTGTCCACATTTCTACGCACACAACTATGATAGCTCTTATCGTTTTGCTTGAGCAACATATGCGAAATGGCCGAAGGCTTAGGAATCGGACAGGGGTGAATCAAGCGCTTGGAGTAGCAGAATATGGCCCAATCCATGGGAATCGTTGTGGGCGGCGGACCTGCGCCGGGGATCAACGGGGTGATCGGGGCGGCCGCGATCGAGGCCATTAATAATGGACTCCGCGTACTGGGGTTCTATGACGGGTTCAGCCACCTGGTCGCTGACGAATTCGACTCCAAGAAGGATGCGCGCGAGCTCACCATCGCGGAGATGAGCCGGATTCATTTCGATGGCGGCTCCATTCTGCGAACCTCGCGAACAAACCTGCTCGATTCCTCAAAGCTGGCAACCTCAACCGTGGTGCAGGGCAACGCCCAAAAAATCGACCGAGTTCTCCAGCACCTGCGGTCTCTTGGAATTAATTACCTGCTGACGATCGGAGGCGACGATACGGCGTTGAGTTCGCGGCTCCTCGCCGACGCCTCCGGGGGCACTCTTCGGGTCGTTCACGTTCCCAAAACGATCGACAACGACCTCCCGCTTCCCGGCGATATTCCCACGTTCGGGTACACCACCGCCCGCCACGTCGGGGCCGAAATCGTCGCCAATCTCATGGAAGATTCCCGCACCACGCAGCGCTGGTACGTGGTAGTCACCATGGGCCGCAACGCGGGATTCCTCGCCTTGGGAATCGGAAAATCCGCAGGAGCCACCCTCACCATCATCCCCGAAGAATTTCCCCGGACGACCACCATCCGCGAAATCGCCGACGTGATCGAAGGCGCTATGCTTAAGCGCCGGAGTATGGGTCGTAAGGACGGAGTCGTCGTCCTCGCTGAGGGTCTCGCGTACAAGCTTGGCGATCGCGAAGAACTATCGCGCTTATTGGGGAAGGAAGTGCCGGTGGATGCCGCAGGGCACCCGCGGCTTTCGGAATTCCCCCTGGCACAGATTCTCAAGGAAGAGATCCAGCGTCGTTTCGCGGCGCGCGAAGATTCCATCACCGTCGTCGCCCATGTACTGGGGTATGAATTGCGCTGCGCACCCCCCACTACTTCCGACCTGGGATACACGCGCGACCTGGGTCACGGCGGCGTGCGTCTGCTGCTCGACAAGAAAACCAACCACTCGGGCGTCATGGTTACCATTCAGGAGGGCGAACTCGTGCCGCTGCGCTTTGCCGACATGGTCGACCCCGCAACGAACCGTACGCGCATCCGCACCGTCAACCTTCGAAGTTATACGTACAGCGTGGCCCGGGCGTACATGATCCGCCTGGAGAAATGCGACTTTGAAACGCCCGATACGCTCGCCGCCCTGGCCGTCCAGGCGAAAATGAGCGTCGAGCAATTTCGCGAAAAATTCCAGCACGTAGTGGACATCAGTCCGCGCTATCGTGAGTACGCCACCGATGATGCTTCCGGTCACATTTGATGCAACTATCGCAGATGAGTGGGCGCGTCCAAAAACAGAACGTTCTCCGCGCCTCAGCGTCTCTGCGAGAAACCCGTCACCGGTTACCCCTCGCCGTTCTTGGCGTCGTGCTCAGGCGTTAGAGTCAGCAACACACGTGTGACGCGGCGGGCCTCGGCCCCGATGACTTGAAGGGCGAACGCCTCCCGCTCGCACTTCTCGCCCACCTTGGGAATCTTTCCCATCGAGCTGAACACGAACCCGCCAATTGTTTCGTAATCCGCGTGCTCGGGCACTTCAATCTTTAATCGCTCGTTCAATTCGTCAATGCGCACCCGCGCGTCCACCTCGTACGTGAGATCGTCAATTCGTCGAATCGGCTCGGGCTCGGCCACCTCGTACTCGTCCGCCAGCTCGCCGACCACTTCCTCCAGAATATCCTCAATCGTCACCAGCCCCGCGGTGCCGCCATACTCGTCGAGCACGATGGCAATGTGCAACTTCCGCTTCTGAAATTCGCGGAGCAATTCGCGCACCGGCTTGGACTCGGGAATGAACAGGGCCTTGCGCATGAGGGAGCGAAGCTGAAACGTCGTTTCGTCGGCATGCCGTAGCAAGTCCTTCACGTAAAGGACCCCGAGAATCGTGTCGATGGTGTTTTCATACACCGGAATGCGGGAGTGCCCGTGCTTGCGAATGACGTTGAGCAC
>JBKJYI010000515.1:0-2795 GCA_046715855.1 Phycisphaerae bacterium | reverse complement strand
TTTGCGTGCCAGGAAGTATTGGGCTGACTATCTAAAAAGGACCGAGACGCCATGAAGAAGCGGGCGAGTATTTCTCATGAAGTCGCAATGGTCAAACGGCTGCGAAGCGACGCGGATTTTGCCGCTGCCTACTTGCGAGCAGCCATGGAAGACAGCGACGAACCGCAGGTGTTGTTGATTGCCCTTCGTCAGGTCGCGAAGGCACGCGGCATGGCCACCGTGGCGCGCCGCGCCCGCATCGAGCGGGAAAGCCTGTACCGCGCCCTCTCGCCCAAAGGCAACCCGCGTTTCTCCACCATCGCCGCGGTCACCAAAGCGCTAGGGCTCACTCTGACCGTGCAACCAGATAATTCCGAGTAAGGCACGCGACGCGGCGGCAGAGCCCGCCCTACCCAGCTGAACCTATCCACCCGTCAAGTTATGGCGGAGCCAGATCGGTGTGTACGATACACAAATAGCGGTGAAGGATGTTCACGTACATGATGTACCTACCGTCTGGTGTCCAACAAAATAGATACGGATAGGGCGACGACCCGCCCGGGTACCAGTTCGCGGAGATTTTGTCGATCCGGATTGCATCGCCTATGCGCTTGTTGTTGCGAGCATCAAATACCTCATGATAGAAGAACGGCACATCGTCACCGTCGTGTGACGCCGTAGCGAACCGTAACTTATCCGGCGACGGACGCGACGCGGCTGCGATTTTCCCAGCTACCCCTACGGACCCGCCCAGACCTCTGTTGACTACCTTTGGGTCCCATTGATGAAAATAGACAAGATCGGCAGGCGTGTGTTCCCAGGCAGCTTTGTCAGCCGCGATTTGTTCCTCTCGATTAGGCGGCTCGCGCGGTGGCGTTGGAAAGAGCACTTCGGGCGGATAATCCGCACCGGTTGCATGGTCCCAAGTAGTGCCATCGGCAAGAGCGAGCGTCCGAGCATAAGGATCGTACCGGTATACCGCCGGGACTCGATCGCTTCGCAGGAGGGGAACCATATTTGATGGGTCCTCATAGCGAATATGAAAGCATGACGGATGCATCTCGTTTTCCCAGAACCTGTCGGGCTGGAAAACGGCGAATCGGGCCGCTTGCGCCTGAGCGCCAATTAAGAGGCGCGATGACGCAGGAAGCCCAGTCGGGACGACCAGCAGCCGGTTATTCGAGTAGTAGCAAATCAAAAAACGCTCGTCCGCTGTCCACCAAACCTCCATCGATTCCCTGCGAAAACTTGAAATAGCCATAGCAGGCATTACCAATATGCCAGTTTTGGAATCGCAAACTTCAAGATAGTGTTGTCCGTCGGCATACGAGTTCCTGCCGCCAAACATGAGACCTCTAACCGGCGAATGGAATCGCCCGTCCGCCGAAACCAGTGCCACATGGTTGGCACTTGGTGACCAGATCGCCTTCATGATATGTCGACCAGTGGGCTGGAACTCCTCGGTGCCCGTGAACCGCTTTCCGATCGCGTCATTCAGAGGTTTGTTAAGGCTCGCAGAGCTGGTCTGGACATAGTCACAAACTTCGCCACTGGCATTCTCCCAGATTGTGGTTGACACTTGAGCGAGCTGCTTTGATACCGTGTCAAATTCGAAAACCCGGTTTGTGTCCGACCAAAAGAGGAGGGTTTGACTCAGCGGTTCTTGAGGGCGGACGCGCTCAACTCGGGCAGTCAAGCTACCGCCGTTGTTAAACGGGATCTGAATGGGTGTAAGACTCTTCTCGCGGGCGGCAACGAGTGCTGCTCGTCCTCGCGGACTCAGGTTATGCCAGCCATACCAGCCGCAGAGCTTGAGTGTAACGAGGATTGCCAGTCCAACGCAGGCTGCGCCAATCCAGCCCCGCTTCCCAAGTCGTAACTTTGAATCGACTTTTACCACTTGACGCTTTCGTGAACGATGTTCTTGAGCTCACCGGTGATTGTACCGAGGCTGGGAATCCAATCGAAGGTGTCAGGTGGAAACCAAAAAGGATATCTAAAATAGGGAGGGCCGGGCGGCACTGACAAAAACCATGCGTGCCACTTTTCCGATTGCTGCCCTATCGCTCGACAGACTCTTCTCAACTCTTTCGAAGCCGAAGCCGTGAATTCGCTCCGCACTTTATTTCAAAGGTGGTTGATTCGCTTTTCGCTACAAAATGCGCGCGCCGCGCATATTTTATACGTTGATGGAAAAGAAGGGGGGAGCAACTTCGCATGGACCCAGTCGGACGCCTCCGGCACACGATTGCTGGTACCAAAATGCGTGCCTACCACACCCCAAGAACTACAATTTTCCAAACGAAGCCAAAGTCAAGAGTGGCAAACCGCCGAGCGCGCAAAAAAAACTGTCAGAACAAAGCCGTTTGTAATTTAGACTTTGCGCGCGGCTACCGATGCCGGTTTCGGCGTCGTTTGGAAGTGTCCGCCGCACTCGGGGCAGCGGCCAGAGCGGTTGCCAGTGAGGTCGTAGCCGCAGAAGAGGCAGCGGCCTGCTCTGTGCCGCCACCAGCGCACGAAGGGGCCTCTGGCGACGGGCATCATTGCGAGGCCGACCAGCGTGAGGGAGACGATCCAAAACGGGAATACGAACCAGGTGAAACGGAACGGGCCTTGCTGCGTCGAGGAGAGAAAGAACGAGGCCTGGGTCGGGGTCGCGTTGTAGCGGAGCGGGGCTTCGAATTCGGTTTTTGACGCCGTTTTGGTGGGCATGCTGAGGAGGTGCAGGCCGCAGACGCCGTTCTTGAGGGAGACGTCGAGAGATTTGTAGAGGGTGACGGCGAAGCGGTAGCGGACGGGGTGGGAATGGCTGCGAT
>JBKJYI010000514.1:0-4011 GCA_046715855.1 Phycisphaerae bacterium | reverse complement strand
CCGGTGTTGTCGGTGAAGGTGATGCGCTTGGAGTCTGGTGACCAGGTTGGGCGGAACCGGAACCGTTCACCGTCCGAGGTCAGCTTGCGCGGCTCGCCGCGGCCGTCGGACTGCATGACGTAGAGTTCGTAGTCGCCGGTGGCGTCGGAGAAGTAGGCGATCCACTGGCCGTCGGGGCTCCAGGCCGGGTCCCGCTCGGCTGCCCCCGCCGTATGGGTCAGATTTCGCGGGGTGCCCTTCTTGGCCGGAATGGTCCACACGTCGCCGCGCGCCTGGACGACGGCGCGCTGGCCGCTGGACGAAACGCCATACGCCTGAATGAACTTACTGGCGTCGTATTCCTTCTGGCGGATGGTGGGTCGATCGCCGGGAACGATCACATCGACGTCGCGGACCGCGCCGGTGTCCAATGCGACCACGCTGAGTTCGGGGCCGTTTTGGAATACGATTTCGCCCTTGCCATTGGGGCCCGGCCCGATGGACGGCCATTTAACGTCGAAGTCCGAGACCTTGGTGATCTGTTCGCGCTTCTCGTTCATGGGGTCATAGGACCAGATGTTCAGACGATGCTCGGGACCGGCGTCGGACATGTAGTAGACCCTTTTGCCCAGCCACATGGGCTGCGAGTCCGTGCCTTCCCAGTCCGTAATCTTTTTGGACTTGTGATCTACGAGATTGAACAACCAGATATCGGTGGCCATTCCGCCGCGGTATCGCTTCCAGGTGCGGTTGTCGGTGGTGTGCGGGGTGTAGGCCAGCCACTTTCCGTCGGCGTCGATGGAGCCGTTGGCTCCGTATGGCACCGGCAATAGGGTGGGCAGGCCGCCTTAGGGAGAGGTTGTGAACAGTTGCAACTGGCGGGGAAGGCCCGCGTGGCCGTTCGTGAAATACAACAGCTTGTTGGCCGCAGTCCAATCGCAAAGGGTTTCGACGGACGGGTGATAAGTGACGCGGGTTGGGGCGCCGCCGTCAACGGTGGTGGTGTAGAGGTCGCGATTGCCTTCGTAGTTGCCGACGAATGCGATGGACTTTCCGTCGGGCGAGAAGCGCGGAAAGCTTTCCTGTCCCGGCGGGCTGGCGAGGGGCCAGGCGACTCCACCGTCGCGGCCCACAACCCAGAGGTCGTTGGCGTAGGCAAAGACAATGTGCGTGGCGCTGATGTCGGGGAAGCGGAGCATGCCCGCGTGAGGGCGATGCATCTCCGCGCTGCGGGGGTCTGCGGGTTTTTTGTCGGGAGTTTGGGCGAAAGCGACGCCTGCACAAATCAAGCCGCTAACGATGGTCGCACAAATTGTTCCATTGAATCGCATGAAAAAACTCCCGGCTAGCATGCCGAAAAAAACGTTAGAGGGAAGCCTCTTCGCTCCTACTACAAGAGTCGGAGGCTACCTTCTGCGCGGGGTCGATGTCAACGGATTGGGCGGCCTTTGGACAAGTGCTTACAGTTCAGTAGTCGTAGTCGATTCCATCAGAGCACTGCTCACAGAGCAGGGGCACACGGCAACGCACAGACGCGGCTCGGCAGGAGCCTGGCCCTCCCTTTATCGCACACAGCAGTGGCACACACCGGCCTGCGGCGTCAGACTTTTTTGCGCCGAAGCGCTGCAATGCCGCCGAGTCCCAGCAATAGCAGTGACGCGGGTTCGGGGACTGCGCTCACCAGGGTTTCGAAGTGGAAGTGGTATGGCTCGAGGAAACCGTGCGGGGCGGGGAGGCCTTCGTAGGGATCGCCGTGGTGGCCGTCGTGGTGGCCTTCGTGCGGGTGGGCGAACATCATGTACGGTATTTCCGCGATGAAGCCGATTGTGTCAGTGCCTTCGCCGAGCAAAGTTATCATGGGGCCGATGTCGCCGAAGGTTTGGTGCTCCATCTGGCCATCGGGGCTGAACTCGCCGGGGACCTGCTGGAATTTGTCGGTGTCGCGAAAGGGGTCGGTGAGGGTGTGGAAGTAGTGGCCGTGCATGTTGGTTGCGAACAGGCCGCGAAGGATGGCGGTTTCGAATTGCTGCGGGTCCCAGAGGTTGTGGAAGAGGAACGTGTCTTCCTCAAACCGAACGGGCTCGGCGAACTGAATGCCTTCGACTTTGACGGTGACGGTGGCGTTGTGGGCGATGTCGGGGAAGAAGTCGCCGTCCGTGTCGAGCTTGTACCAGGAGAAGGTGAGCAGGGATTCGGTCGGGGCGATGACATCCGGGAAGAATTGGGCGACGTGGGCGCGGCGGCCAAAGACGTCCACGGAGCTGAACATGGACATATTGGTGGGGGCGTCGCCGAAGGTGGTGGCGTGGGACGGGTTGGTGCCGTTAAAGTCGCGCGACTCGACGGCAGTATAGGTGCCGCCGCTCATCGTCGGGTAGGAGACGGTGATGGTGGCATCGCCGATGGGTTGGGGGCCGGCCATTGCCGGCGTCATGAGTGAGGCGGCGAGCAGGCAGCACATTGACGAGTTCAATGTCTTCATTTCCACGTTCCTCCTGAGTTCGAACCCGGCAGATATGCCGCGGCTCGAGACTCTTTACGACCCGACAGGAATGCCGGGACTCGGGCTTTCTGCGACCCCTTCAGGGTCGGGTTGATGGCCACATCGCTATCCGGGGGTATCGCTGCGCTCAACCCCCGGCTACTTTCTTCGACCCCTGCGGGGTCACTGCCAATTGCTTGCGCTCCCAGGTTCGGTTGGTCAATCGATCATGGGCCGGTCTCCGCGAGCAGGAAGGAGTTTGCGTCGGTCCAGGTGATTTTGTTGTCGAGGTTGAAGTCGAGCCAGTCGCAGCCGGCGGCCAGGACGCCTGTACCGGGGACCTCGAAGCAATTCTGAATCCATTGGTAGTCGTGCAAATCGATTTTCGCGTTGCCGTCGAAGTCGCCGCGCACCATGGGGAGCTCATCGCCGGGTTGGTAGATCGGCCAGGGGGGGGCCAAGGTCATCGGACCTAAAACGGAATGCGGCGGAATGCTGTTGGCGGCTGGCCAAAAGTACGCACTGCCCTGCCAACTGTAGAGCTCGAAGCCGCCGCGCGGTGCGCCGCGCGATCCATCGGGATCATAATTATTGAAATAGGTGATGGTGATGGGGTAGAGGCCCATGACTTCTATGTTTGGACCGAAGTTGAACCAGGCGGTGTCAAACTCGTTGGAGTTGATGATGGTGTAGCAGGTTACGCCGCCCACCGACGTGCGATAGCCATCGTATCCCCAGGAACCGTAATCCATCCAGATGGGCGGTCCCAGGAAGCCCAAAGTTCGCGACTCGTCTTCGAGCGTTACTTTCAACAGGCCAGTAAAGCGAATGAGCAGGTGGGACATTGGCTGGCTGAGCTTCGATGGGTCGGAGACATTGTAGATGTAGCCGTTGAGTAGATCACCGACGGTGTGCAAATCGGCGTCGGGCACGTCGGAGACTTTCCCCATGGGAAAATCAATCCATTGGGTTTGAAAGGTGAAGTCGGGAGTGCGTCCAACAACATAATTTTCGGCATAAAGGAGGTATTCGGAAGCCCCGTCGGGGAGGTTCAGGAATACATGACCGACCCAACCACTGCCGGGATAGTCGGGATATGCGCCTACGCGAGCGTTCTGGGGGACGAAGGGGTGAGCCAGCAAGGGGGGCAACATTGAGTTCCAGACCGACATCAAGACGGCGGTGCAAGTAATCCCTCTCATTGGGCCGCAAACACTAACCATTCGACAAGTCACCCCCACGAAGGCCGAGAAAAGCAAAAAACCCCATAAGATTGTAGCAAAATGTGGGGACTGGTTCAAAGACGGTCGGCCGAATATGAACTCTTATTCTCGAGGAGTAGGGCGGCTTCAAGAAAAAGCTTTTAAAAAGCAGCTTGGTCCGGTATAGTTGCAGTATACGCGCCGTACTCTCTCAAACGGGGTTTCGGCTCGTCTTCACGGGTGGGGTCACGCACAGGAGCACGCAATGGCGTCTATAGCTTTCCGAATGAACGTTCTCATCGCGATTGGTTTGGTCCTCGGCGTTGGGGCTCGCGCGCTGGCCATCCC
>JBKJYI010000513.1:0-2788 GCA_046715855.1 Phycisphaerae bacterium | reverse complement strand
CATCAAGCCCGTTGGTTCCGCTGGTAGGGCTTCCGGTGCCCGTGAGGTAAAAACCGTCGGGCACCCCGTCTTCGTTTTCCCCGCCCATCGCGTCGCGAACTTGCACGGTCTGCGCAGTCAGCTCGGCAGGGAAACAAGCCAACGCTGCGATAGTTAGTAGGAAAGTACCCGCCACACGAAAATGAATGTGCATCCAAAGCCCCCCTTCGTTCTGAACGACGCGACCAGTCAATAATAGAAGTTTGGAGATGGCCAGGCCAAAGATTTCGTCGGAAACGGCCATAAAACCGATGAATTCGGTTTCATCGAAGTTATCGGCCTAGCCCACGTCGATCGAGGCGGAGGAAGTGCGAGCAACGGGCACCGACGGTGGGGGTGTAGCAGTCAGGCCAGCTGTGATGACTCAAAGGGGAGTAAAACGACTCGAAATGGCATACGGAGTGACACGACGTGTCACCAATAAAAACAACAGAAAGCCTTGAAAATCAAGGGGAAACAGACTACCGATGGTGCGACTCGAACGCACGACCTTCTGATCCACAGTCAGACGCTCTAACCAACTGAGCTACATCGGCCCAACAAAAGCCTATATCAGGCGACTCCAGTGGCAAGCCAGAATTCTGAATGCTGGTATGACTCGAAACCAAGGGTGCCATGGCCAAGCGAAGCGCCGCCATGCCGGCACCCGATAAGGCCGGGCTTGGGCATGCCACCCTATCCGCCACGAAATCCCTTCAGCGCCAAATTCTGCCAATCTGGCACAAATGCTTACCGATCCTGGACCCTCAACCAATAATATTCATTGTAAGAGCGTTATTCGTCATTCGCAACTTGATCGAAGAGGCATTGGTACGCGAATTGCATGACGGAAAAGGTGTCAGGATGAATTCTGCAGCGGGGTAAAATCGCGATGTCCTTCAATGGAAAACTCATCCTGACACCTTTTCCGGGAGAATTCAATGAATCTCGATCGTTTCACCATCAAAGCCGCCGAAGCATTGCAAGCCGCCCAGCGCATGGCCGAGTCCATGGGCCACAGCGAGTTCGCCCCCTTGCACCTCCTGGCCGCGCTATTAAGTGAATCCGGCGGCGGAGACGCGGGCGGTGGGGGAATCGTCGTGCCCATTCTCGAGAAGGCTGGAGTCTCGGCATCGCGCCTTCGCAGCATGGTGGAGTCCGAGCTGAAACGACTGCCCAAAGTTTCGGGCGGATCGCTCGCCATGAGCCGCGAGCTTCGCGCGGCCATCGAAGCCGCCGAGAAGCACGCGGACCGGATGAAGGATCAATACGTCTCTTCCGAGCACGTCCTGCTGGGCTTGCTCGATGCCAAGAGCGATGCCCGCGAAATTCTGACGCTCGCCGGTGCGACCAAGGACGGAATTCTCGCGGCACTCAAGGAAGTGCGCGGCGGCGCAACCGTCACATCGCAAAATCCCGAGGACACCTACCAAGCCTTGCAAAAATATGGCCGCGACCTGGTGGACATGGCCCGGCAGGGCAAGCTCGATCCGGTCATCGGCCGCGACGAGGAAATCCGCCGCTGCATGCAGGTGCTCGCCCGGCGCACGAAAAACAACCCCGTGCTCATCGGCGATCCGGGCGTCGGCAAAACCGCAATCGTCGAAGGCCTCGCGCAGCGAATCCTCGCGGGCGACGTGCCGGATGTTTTGAAAGACAAGCGCGTCGTCGCCTTGGACATGGGCGCCCTCATCGCCGGCGCAAAATATCGCGGCGAGTTCGAGGAGCGCCTCAAAGCCATCGTCCGCGACGTCACCGAATCCGCCGGCCAGGTCATCCTTTTCATCGACGAGCTGCACACCATGGTCGGCGCGGGCAAGGCCGAAGGGGCCATGGACGCCGGCAACCTGCTCAAGCCCGCACTCGCCCGCGGCGAGCTCCGCTGCATCGGGGCGACCACCATCGACGAATACCGCAAGCACCTCGAAAAAGACAAGGCCCTTGAACGCCGCTTCCAGACCCTCTACGTCGGCGAGCCCACCGTCGAAGACACCATCGCGATCCTCCGCGGCCTCAAACCCCGCTACGACGACCATCACGGCGTGCGCATCCAGGACGCCGCCCTCGTCGCGGCCGCAACACTTTCGCACCGCTACATCACCGACCGCAAACTCCCCGACAAGGCCATCGACCTCATCGACGAAGCCGCCGCCCGCATTCGCATCGAGAATGATTCGATGCCCAGCGAGCTCGACGAGCTGCGCCGCCGCATCATGCAACTCGAGATCGAGCGCGAAGCATTGAAGA
Organism: Phycisphaerae bacterium; assembly: GCA_046715855.1. Taxonomy (GTDB): domain Bacteria; phylum Planctomycetota; class Phycisphaerae; order UBA1845; family UBA1845; genus CAZAMB01. The sequence continues at coordinate 523 of JBKJYI010000513.1, read as the reverse complement.
AGGAAAAAGACGAGGCCAGCCGCAAACAGATCGAAACTGTCAATCGCTCGCTTGCCGAATTGCAGGAGAAAAACAGCGCCCTCACCGCCCAGTGGCAGAACGAAAAGAAACTCATCGAAGGCGTCAAGGCCCTCCGCCAGCAGCTCGACGCCAAGCACCACGAACTTGAAGAGGCCCAGCGCACCGGCGACCTCGAACGCGCCGCACGCATCCGCTACGCCGAGCTGCGCGAAGTCGAACAGACCATCGCCCAGCGCGAGCAGCAACTCACCGCCCTCCACGCCACCGGCGGCGGCCTCCTCCGCGAAGAAGTCACCGCCGAGGAAATCGCCGAAGTCGTCAGCAAGTGGACCGGCATCCCCGTCTCCCGCATGCTCGAAGGCGAAAAAGAAAAGCTCATGAAGATGGAAGACCGCCTCCACGACCGCGTCATCGGTCAGGACGAGGCCGTCCGCGCCGTCTCCGACGCCGTCCGCCGCTCGCGCGCCGGCCTGGGTGACCCCAACCGGCCCATCGGCTCGTT
>JBKJYI010000512.1:0-5907 GCA_046715855.1 Phycisphaerae bacterium | reverse complement strand
GGCAGGGACTACTCGCTATGTAGACTCGCGCGCCACTGGCGCCAACAATGGATCGAATTGGTCGGACGCCTTCGTTGATCTCCAAGCTGCGCTCACCGCCACCCAGTCCGGAGACGCAATTTGGGTTGCTGAAGGCGTATATCGGCCTGCTGCGCCTGGCTCAAGCCTGCAATCCACTTTCCGTCTCAAGCCGGGGGTAATGCTTGTGGGCGGCTTCGCGGGTAATGAGTCCAACCCGGAGAACCTTCAACCCGAATTGCACCCAACTACATTGAGCGGTGATCTCAACCGGAATGATGATCCCAACGGCGGCAACAATAACGACAACAGCTATCACGTCGTCACGATTCAAAATGGCAACCTGACGACGGTTCTTGACGGCTTCGTCGTCGCTGCTGGAAACGCCAACTCCGTCGCCCCTAACAATGTCGGTGGTGGGCTGTTCATCATCGGCGGACAACCGACGATTCGCCGTTGCGTCATTCAAGGGAATTCAGCATTCATTGGAGGTGGGGTTTACATCGCACCAAGCCCCATCGCACAAGCGCAACCGACGTTTGCAAATTGTACATTTGAGCGCAACTTTGCGTTCGCCGGCGCCGGCGCGTTGTATGCCTACAAGAGTGCCCCTGTCATCACAGGCACTGCGTTTTCCCGCAATGTTGCCGGGTCCTATGGAGCGGCGATCTACAGTTCCGATATGAGTCGGCTGTTGCTTGATCGTTGTACGTTCACAGAAAACCGCGCCAACTCGCGTGGAGGCGCAGTGTACGTCGATTCGTTGGGCAAATTGACCGTGACCCATTGCACATTCACAGCGAACTCCGCCTCGGAAGGCGGAGGGATTTACAGCCTGAGCGATCAACCTTTTGTTCTCGACAGTATTTTTGACGGCAACACGGCTGAACAGACGGGCGGCGGGATCAGCCTCCTCCATTCCCGTGCGGTCGTTCAAGATTGTGCCTTCGATCGCAACAGCGCGGGTAGCGGAGGAGCGATCAGCGCGCTGGGTGGGAGCCCGGGATTGGCGCGATGCGTGTTTTCCAGCAATACCGCTTCGGCAAGCGGTGGTGGGGTCAGCACGATCGATGGCCAGGCTGCGGTCTTAGGATGCGTCTTTGACGGCAACCGCGCGGACGATGGGGCAGGCCTGAACGACTTGAATGGCTCAATCGCCATCAGTGATTCTCGATTCGTCCGGAATGTTGCTACGTTTTCCGGTGGGGGGGTGAGCACCACAAAAGGCTCTCCAAAAATCGTCCGGTGCGAATTCGAGAGTAATGCCGTCTTGTCCGTCGCCGGCGACGGCGGCGGCATTTGGAACCACGGAAGCGCCGCATACGTGGCCAATTGTGTGTTTCGGCGAAATGGACCAAGTACTCGTGGGGCAGGCGTCAGCAATCAGGACGCGAATCCGGTCTTTGTGAATTGTTCATTTATCGGAAACAACGGCAGCTTTGGCGGGGCTGTCTTCAATGGAAGCAGTAGTACGAGAATGATCAACTGCACGCTTGCCCGAAACTCCGCGACTTCCGGCGGCGGGGTTTTCAATTTCAGCAGCGTGGGTGTCAACATCGCAAACTCGATTCTTTGGGAGAATACCGATGCGTCGGGGGGCGGTCTTGGCGCGCAGCTTTCCAGTTTACAGGGCTCGGCCGCGATCCGAAATAGTTGCCTCAGTGGTTGGAGTCTCGTGGCAGGAGGGTTGGGAAACACTGGCAACATTGCCAACAATCCCAACTTTGTTGATCTCGATGGCGCCGATGATGTCGCAGGTACAAGCGATGATGATTTCCGGCTGAGCCCAGCTTCGCCTTGCGCCGACGCAGGAGATAACGGGGCCGTTCCCGCGGACGAAGTGGACATTGATGACGATGACGATGTGCAGGAGTCGTTCCCTCTTGATCTTGCTCAAGATGCGCGTTTTCGGGACGATCCCCTGGCTGCGGATCGCGGAGTTGGCGACCGCCCGATGGTCGACATGGGCGCCATCGAGCACGTCTCCCCAGTTCGGTTTGTCGCGGCAAACGCAAACGGCGCGAATACCGGAGTCGACTGGGAGGACGCGTATAACCGCTTAGGGGATGCGCTTGCCGAGGCCGCCCAAACGCCGGGAGACGTAACGCAGATTTGGGTCGCCGAAGGTACGTATACACCGGCACCGCCGGAGGGTAGCCGGATGGCTACTTTCGCCCTGATGAACGGCATTGAGCTCTATGGTGGTTTCGCTGGAAATGAGACCAGCCGCGATCAGCGCAATCCGGCCTTGTATCCCACAATCCTCACCGGCGATTTAAACGGTGATGACGGTCCGAGCTTTCAGGGCTACGCGGAAAACGCCTATCACGTCGTCACCGCACTGGACATCGATCAGAGCGCCGTACTTGACGGTTTCACGGTATCCGGAGGGAATGCTGATCTGCCCTGTACTCAGTGCTTCGGGTCTGGCGGCGGTGGAATGATCATGATCAACGCCAGCTCAAGGATCCGTAGCTGCACTTTTGTGCGGAACCGAGGGTCCATCGGCGGGGCAATGGTCATTAACGGTTTGAGCCCAACGATTTCGAACTGTCAATTTCTTCAGAACGAAGCCTTTCAAGATACCTCACACCTCGCCGGCGGTGCGATCGCACTCAACGGATCCTCGGCCGCATTTACGAACTGTGTCCTAGCCGGGAACCACTCGGATGGCAGTGGTGGGGCTATACTTTTGAACAGGGGCAACCCCTCTTTTACGAATTGTGTTTTCAATGGTAATGAGGCGATGAACACTCACCGTGAAGGGGGAGGCGGCGGACTCTACATCCTTGGTAGTAGCCCCGCGCTCGTGAACTGTACGCTTGTTCACAATGTCACGGACGGAAACGGCGGTGCAATCTTCAACGCCCAGGCGAGCTCAACAGCCCTTCATAATTCCATACTATGGGCCAATTCTGATAGCGAAGGACAGGTAGAGTCGTCACAGGTTTACATCGGTAATGGCGTACCCGAGATTGGCTTTACATGTATCCAGGGGTGGACGGGCGTGCTGGGCGGCCCCGGGAATTTCGGCGTCGATCCGCTTTTTGTCAACGCCCAGGGATCGGACGGCATGCCCGGCACGATGGATGATGATCTCCGCATTTCCACAAGCTCGCCGTGCATTGACGCTGGAAGCAACGCCGAACTTCCTGCGGATATCGCGGATCTGGACGAGGACGAGGATGTTGCGGAGCCTACCCCATTCGATTTGGATGGGCTGCGACGCGTCGTTGACGATCCAAATGTTGCCAGCCCAACGTACGGATTGGGCTCTGTTGTCGATCTGGGCAGTTTCGAATATCTGCCCGATTGCGAGGGCGACAGCATCCCCAACGATATCGAGATCGCCAACTGCCTCCCAACGGATTTGATGTGTCACGACTGCAATGCCAACGCCGTACCCGATCAATGCGACCCCGACTGCAACGACGATAGCATCCCCGATGACTGCCAGGTACCCCAGGTCGGGGTAGGAATCGTCAGTCGATGGGTGGGGGGAGAAGGGTTCTGGAGTGCGCCCACCCCCAATATCAACTGGTGCCTGCCCGAGACGCCGGACAACCGGGCCGCTGCACAGTTCGATGCGGTTGTCTCTGGGACCAAAACAACCGTGGTGCTGAACAGCTCCCCGACGGTACGCAGCCTTGTCATTGAAAATGGTGCATCCGTGGTCGTAGGTGACGGAAGTGGTGCAAACATAAGGACGCTTTCGGTAGATGAGGAGATTATCAACGCGGGTGTGCTGCGAGTGAGTGATCGTGAGCGCCTCGTTATCAACGCTCCGACGATCGATCAGCGAGGTGAGTGTGAAATAGGCGGCATGATTGAAGCGACCGATGGCACGGCGCATCAGGACGATGGCGTGGACAAGAGCATTTTGGAAATCAACGGGAGTCGAGTCCTTGGCGGGGAAGTACGGACCATCGGATCATCAAGCGAAGTCCACCTCATCGGCGGGGCGGAGCTGATCGACGTTTGCGTCTCAGGGGCCGTCGTCCCCGACGGGCAAACCGGCAGGTTCGGCGGCAACGTCACCAACAATGATGTTCTGAAGGTTGAGGGCGGGGCCTTGACGACACGGCTCGAACCCGCCGACGACAATGCGACGCTGGCCGGTACGGGATCTGTCCGCCTGACCAGCCAGACCTTTGCCCGTTTGGGCGACTTCAAAACCTCATTCACCAACGCAGCCGATCACCGACTTGAGGGCGCGGGCATCCTCTTCGGTGGAATCAGAAACTACGGAACGGTCCGAGCAGGCCATGCGGGCGAGCAACTCATCCTGAGCTCCCCCGGAGTTAAGATCAACGACGGAGTTTTCTTGGCAACTGCAGGTGGTACGCTTCGCATTGCGGACGATGTGCAGGGAAGTGGAGCCTACATCGCCGATGGCGGAACGATCCTGCTGAGGGGAGCTGGCGAAGCGACGTCTATTCAAGGCGCAACGCTCACAGTGCGCGGGGATTCTCCTGTGAACGCCGGCAAAATGGACGCAAATGGCGAGACGAGTCTGGCGTTCGCCGCCGAAGTTTTGATCGAACACAACGGGTCACTTCTCCTCGCAAACGCTAGCTCGATGTCGATTGAAGGAAACCTGGTTCTGAAAAGTTATGATTCGTGGTGTGATTGTTCCGGAATGGGGCAGGTCGCTGGAGGGCATACGCCGCCGGTCATACGTGTCGTCGATGATGCCATCGTCGCAGTGGCGGGCAGCTTGCTTTTGGTCAGCGATACCAGCTCGCAGGTCTCATCGACGGGCGCGTTCGCTATAGGCGGAGACTTTGACAATCAGAGCGTCGCGGCGGATTGTTTCGATTGGATTGGCGCGACGCTGCTCCTCAATGGCGATCAGCAACAGGAATTCGAAGCGGCCGGCGCGGACCGTGGGCCAACTCTTCTGGGATTCCAGAGCAACTTTGCGATCGGTGTTTTGAAGCTGGCGAACAATGCAGATGTCGCCGTGTCCGACAGCTTTGACAACCAGGGGTGCGGAGGAACTTTCATGTCCGGCCGCGAAGCGCTGTACGTCAGGACGCTGATCCTCGAACCGGGATCGCAAATCACCGAAACGACGGGAAGACTGTACTTCTGCGAACTGGTCGACTTGGGCGGAACGATCACCGGTCTCGGAACCGATGTAATGCGGATTCTGGCTGACTCGGATTGCGACAACGACGTCGACCTTAACGATTTCGCCGCACTGAACGAGTGCTTAATGGAGCCGACATCACAACCATGTCTCGATCGCTTTGATGGCGACCGTGATCTCGATATCGACCTGGGTGATTTGGCAATCTTTTTGGCCAATTTCACTGGCCCGTAAAGTACCAAATAATGAGCCATATCAACGCGACTTTCCTGATATTATCTTGACATTATCCAAGATTTTATCTCCTGAAAAACGCAAGTTTCCCGGCGAAAAATGAAGGCTGAATCCGTTTCGATTCCCCCCGCCTCCATCCATTTAGAGTGCCATAGCTATGGCACTCGTCACGGGTTTTCAGAGATTTTGTGCCACTGACTGGCACTCTTCGAGGAGGCCGTTTTTGACCCCTTCCGGCTACGTGTGGCCAACTCTTTGCGTGTATCAGATCGTGCGTTGACATAGGCGGCAGAGCAAGGGCATCGGGGCCGCCGCCAAGGTCACGGGGACGGTCGGCACCCGAAGCTACCGCGGTATCCAGTGAATCCGTTAACAATTTCGAGCCGATGCCCGACGCATCGCGGGTATTCGGCCGACAAAGCAAACGCGCCCTGATTCTTTACGGAGATCAAGCCGGGGAATTGTCTATCGACCCCCACGACCGATTCACGAATATGCTGAATAGGTACCTCGCCGCGCCTTTTAATTTTCGACCGTAAGGGACACGGCGACCGAACTCAAGG
>JBKJYI010000511.1:0-5137 GCA_046715855.1 Phycisphaerae bacterium | reverse complement strand
AAAGCCCGAGCGCGCGATGCGCCTCGGCCGAACGGTCGATGAACTGCCGCAAGGGATCCTGCGGAAGCGAGTGGTAGTAACCGCCGGTCGAGACGAACTCGAACTTGCCGGTCTCGAAGAATCGCCGCTCGGCGTCCATCTCCTTGAAAAGGAAGCCTTCGATTTCCGGAGCGACATGCATCACCATGTGCTCGTTGCGATAAAGCTCTTCGGTGAACATCCGCAGTCGCGAACGGAAATCGCATTTGTAAGGGCTGCCGTCCTTATCCTGCACCTCGCCGAACACGATCACCTTGCCCGGCCCGAAAATATCTGCGGGGAGCCAGTAAAATGCAGACCAGTCGATGGCCAATTTCAAATCCGACTCCGCGATCTCGGAAAAACCACGGATCGATGAACCATCGAAAGTCAGGTTGTCGTCCGACTTCAGCAGGAACTTTTTATCGTAGTCGAGCATGTGAAAGCGGCCTTCGAGGTCGCTGAAGCAAACCGTCACGGCTTTGATCCGCTTCTCGTCAGTGAGGTACTTCCGCCGGGTGTCCTCGATGCTTCCGCGATCAACCCGTTCGAGCCGCAACCGCTTGGCCTCGAGGTTCATCTCCTCAAGCTCGTCGTAGGGGATCACCAGGAAGTTGCGAAGCACGTTGGAATCGAAAGAAGCGGTCATTGCAGCCTCCAAAAAGATGAATAAGTTACGCAGTAGATAATTTACGCTAAACGACAAGGTCAGTCAACTAAAATCGTGTCATTTTATCATACACTACGCAAATGTTAAGAAACTCACAGGCGTTGACAACGTCTGGCACCACCGATAACCTGCCCAAAAGGCGTAACTTGAAACGGGCCCGCTGTCGGGGCCCTTTTTGCTGTTCAGGCCGGACCAAAACCCGAATAAAAGCACACAATGAGCTTGAAAATCAAACAACATACCTGCGTATTCGGCCTGGGCTGGGGGGACGAAGGCAAGGGCAAGATCGTCGATATGCTCTGCCCGGACTTTGACTACGTGGTGCGCTTCAATGGCGGGGCCAATGCGGGTCACACGGTCTGGGTCGGCGCGGAAAAGTTCGCCCTCCACCTTCTCCCTACCGGGGTGCTCCATGAAGGTGTCGTGGCCGTAATTGGGCCCGGAGTCGTCGTCGATCCCATTTCGCTCATCGCCGAGATCGACGCTCTGGCTTCGCGCGGCATCAGCGTGGCTCCGCGCCTGCGGATCAGCGACCGCGCCTGCCTGGTCCTGGCCTACCACAAGATCGAAGATCAGCTCAGCGAGCAGGCGGCCGGGGAAGCCGGCAAGATCGGCACTACGGCTCGCGGCATTGGACCCTGCTACGCCGACAAAATGCGCCGCACGACCGCGGTTCGTTGCGCCGACCTGGTTCACGAAACTAACTTGCACGAACGCGTTCGCAAGATCGTCGCCGCGCGGCAGTCCTCGCTCAAAGGCGCGTATGGTTCGGATGGCGGACTCAGTGCCGACGCGGTGATCGGCGACTTGGTGAAGGCGCGCGAGCGGCTTGGGCCGTTGGTTTCGGATACCACTACCCTTCTGCATGATGAGATGGATGCGGGCAGGTCGGTGCTCTTCGAAGGCGCCAACGGTGTGTTGCTGGATGTCGACCATGGCACCTATCCATACGTGACTTCGAGCAGCACCGGGCCTCACGGCATCGGACCCGGCGCCGGCGTGCCGCCCTCCATGGTGACGCGGATGATCGGCGTCACGAAGGCCTATGCGACGCGCGTGGGCGGCGGCCCGATCGTCAGCGAGCTTACCGACGCTGTCGGCGACCGTATTCGCGAACGCGGTCACGAATACGGCACCACCACGGGCCGGCCAAGGCGCTGCGGGTGGTTCGACGCGGTGGCCGGTCGCTACGCGGCGCGGGTCAGTGGTGTCACGGACGTGGCGCTTCTGCACCTGGACACGCTCAGTGAATTTGAGCAGGTCGGAGTGTGCACGGCCTATCGCTGCGGCGACCACACGCTGACTTCGCCGCCGGCAAGCCCGCAACTGCTGGAGAAATGCAAGCCTGTGATCGAATACTCGCCGGGATGGTCGGGCGATCTAAGCGCAGTCCGCCGCTACGCGGATCTCCCCCCCACGGCGCAGGCCTACGTGGACCGCATCGAATCGCTCCTCGGCGCGCCGGTGTCATTGATCGGAGTAGGCCCGGAGCGCTCACAGACGCTGACGAAAAATTCCGAAAGCAATTCGGCCAGGACTCCTCGCGCGACCAGCCCGATTGCGTAACCCAAGCCTTCTTACAAACACGAATATCTACGGCTACTATCGCATCGCGATTGATTGTTCGAACGACAATTAAAGGAGAACCCCCATGGCTTACGTCGATGGTTTCCTTCTTCCCGTGCCCGAGAAAAACCTGGCCGCCTACCGCAAGATCGCCCAAAAGGCCGCAAAAATCTGGATGGAATACGGGGCCATTCAATATTGCGAATGCGTCGGTGATGATCTTGCGCCGACGTGGGGACTCCCCTTCACCAAGTCAGTCAAGGTCAAGCCCGGCGAGACGGTGGTATTCTCGTGGATCATGTACAAGTCCAAAGCCCAGCGAGACAGCGTCAACAAGAAGATCATGGCTGACCCGCGCATCGCGGCGATGATGGACCCCAAGAACATGCCCTTCGACTGCAAGCGCATGGTTTACGGGGGATTCAAGGTGCTCGTTGAAGCCTAGCTAAAGTCGTTGGCAGTAACGCTAACACGAGCCGGCGGATAAAAATCTCGGGGCGATAAGCGTCGATATTGCTTGCGCAGCCGAACTCCAATCGCCGTCAGCGAGGGTTCCCAGTCGCGGAATGATCACGGTCGATGACAAGGTGGCAACAATCGGCTTGAACCAAGTCGGTTTAGGAAGCCCGGCTTGCTTCCAGCCGCGAATGACGAAGTCTGAGTTCTGCGGCTGACTCGTCAACGCCATGGCAACGATGTCGTCGAATTCGATAGAGTACTCGCTTGGACTGATCACTAATGCCGGACGTTTTTTGGTAGACGTGAGATCGGTAAAGGGAAAACGAACAAGAACGACATCGCCGGGACTACATTTTGTCATACACCGCGTCTTCTTCGTTGTCCCAAACCTTTCGAAGTGCCGGCTCGCTTGCAACCATCCATTCACCCGACTCGGATGCGCGTTTTCCTTCTTCGAAAATCAAGAGTACGTCGCCTGCGGGCAAACCTTGGGCGCTGTCTGGAATGATTACTTTCGTGCCGTCAAATTTTGCTCGTACGACGACCATGATTCAGCCAGCGTAGCCTCAGATTAGCTACGTGCCAAGGGCATCGAGGAGGGTTGGGGCAAGGAGTTCGCGGAGGCGGCCCAGGGCTTTGCGCTCGATCTGGCGGATGCGCTCCTTGGTGACGCCAAAGCGTTCGCCGAGTTGCTCGAGCGTCTGGGCGGAGTCGGGGTCGCCTAGGCCGAAGTGGCAGGCGACGACTTCGCGCTCGCGCTCTTCGAGCTGACCCAACCCTTCGGCGATGAGCCTTTGCACCTGCTGGCGATCGGCGGGGCTGGCGGCCTCGGGCGTGCGATCGGCGGCGCTTTCGAGGGCGGTCTCCTGACCGGTGACGTAGCGGTTCATGTGGTAGCGCTGCTCGGGGATGGTGCGGGCATAATTCTTCATGATCGCCCACGTCGCATACGTGCTGAACTTGTTGCCTCGCGAGAAATCAAACTTTTCCACGGCCCGCATGAGCGACATGTTGCCGTCGCTGATGACCTCGAAGAACTCCGCGGACCAGCCCACATGCCGCTTAGCGATGCTCACCACCAGCCGCAAGTTGGCCCGAATGATCCGCTGCCGCAGCGTTTCGATCTGATCTATTAATGCCGACAGGGCGTTGAACGGTTCGCGGGCCAGTGTTTTGCCCTGCAAGGTTCGCATGAGGCGAGCGGCTTTGAACTTGACGTAGTTATAGCGGCGGAACAAATCCTGCTCCTGCTCGCGGGAAAGCAACGGCGTCTGATAGAGCGAACGCAAATACGGGGGTAAATCGGCCGGGATTCGCACCGGCCCCACTTCTCCCGCGGCGGGCTCGGCCACGTTCAAAATCAAGTCGTCGGCATTCGGCGCGTCAAACAATTCGTGCGAAATGTACTCCGTCGGGGTCGCGGTCCAGCGTACGAACTGCACCCGGCGAAGCGTCGATTCAATCTCATTTCCGTCGCAACCGTACGCAGCGGCAATGGCATCGACCGTTTCACCGGCCTCGCGGCATTTCCAGATGGCCGCATCGCGCTCGCAGACGGCGCTGCCGCGCTTTACGAAAACGGCCGCGTTCTTGTTGGAAACATCGTGGCGGCGGATGGTGTATCGAACTGTCTCGACGGCGCGACCCGTCTCGGCGGCGATGATCTTGGCCGCGGCGTGCAATTTGATTGGCCGCTGGGCGACCAACTCCCGGGCCCGCTGCACGATGCTGTCGCGCTCCACACCGGATAGCTGCTTGAACGCAGCGCCGCGAGCCACGACTTCATGATGCTGAGCGATGAAGCGATCAATGGTCCGCCGCAGGAATGCCAAACGGTTGACACCGTCTTCGCACACCACGCGACTACCCATGAGCCCGCGATCGCGCCAGCGGCGGACCGTCTTGGTGCTGACGCGAAGTTCGCCGGCCAGATCGACATGCGACACCCACGGCTCGGGCACTTCGGAGACCTTGAGGTTCGCTTTTCGGGTGAGCGACTCGGCCATGGTGGCCAGATCGCGGAGCAGGGCCAGCCCCGGAATCGACGGACCCGCTTCCGCGCCGCGCTTCCGGAACTTGGTAATGTGGTAGCAGACCCAGTCGAAGGGGTACGCTTTTTGCGAATCGATCATGCCCAGGAGAGTGTCGATCCCGTGAATCTGATCGAGGCGTAGGCGCCGCGGCGACAGCGTGAGCTGATGCGCGAGGTCGGCCATTTCACGATTGAAAAACTTGGGCATGAACGCAGCTCTTTCGTGGTGCTACTCTCCCCAACCAAGTCGGGTTACCGTCGCCGATTCTTACCCGTTTTGCGCGACATTGTGTCGCTCGTGCCAATACGGCCTTGCGCCGCACGGGTGCGTTATAGGACCAACGCCTAAGTCCCGCCCGCAAGCTAACTTACTCTCGGCAAGAAGTTCTTAC
>JBKJYI010000510.1:0-5416 GCA_046715855.1 Phycisphaerae bacterium | reverse complement strand
GCCGTCTACGAAGTCAAATCGCTGGTGGCCTTCGAACGCATGCTCGAAGCCGGCGAACGTTTGACCGCGCTGATTGCCGGTCCACACAAAGTTGATGCTTACTCGTACTTTCAGGCCGAGGTCGATTTCCTTCGCGGCTTCCTGATGCTGTCTGATTTGCGCTACGAGGAGGCTGAAGCGGCGCTGAAGCGATTTCTTCTCGATCACGCGGGCGCTTCGGCGCGGCTGACCATCGCGGCCCGGCAGATGCTCATGGAGCTGGCCAACCGCGAGCCGGAGAAGCTCGGCGACGTCGTGGACTTGATGGATTTTTCCGGCAAGCGTCTCAAAAGCGAGGACGCAGGCGAGCCCGTCCGCACCCGCCAGCAGCGCATCCTCGATCTGCTCGACAAGCTTATCGAAGAGGAAGAGGAAAAGGAAAAGCAAAACCAAAGCAGCAGCGGCGGCGGCAGCAGTTCGGGTCAGCCGAACAATTCGCCCAGCAACCCCATGCAGCAGTCGCAGCTACCCGGCGGAGCGCCGGAAGCAGGCCAGCTTCGCGCCGCCCGCCGGGCCAACCCCGGCGAAGCCTGGGGCGCGATGCCCCCCGCCGAGCGCGAACGCGTCTTGCAGGCCCTGCGGGGAACATTCCCCACCCGCTACCGCCAGCTTGTGGAGCAGTATTACGAGGAGTTGTCGAAGAAACCATGACGGGGGCTATCCGCAGATTACGCAGATTTCCGCAGATTGCGTAAGAGTTGATTCAACTTTTCCGATCGTTTTTGTAAACCTGCGATAATCTGCGTAATCTGTGGATACCTCACCCGCCCAAATCAATATTGTCGATAAGCCGGGTTTTTCCGATTCGAACTGCTATGCACATGCGTGCAAGGCCATCAACCACTGCGATGGGCTCCAGTGACACGGCTTTCACAATTTCGACATAATCAATCGACGTGATTCCTCCCTCGACTAACCTTTGCCGAGCTGACTGAGCTATTGCCTTCGCGTCGTTGTTTCCAGCGGCCACTGCGTAGCGGGCGGCAAACAACGCTTGGCTGATTGACACCGCTTGGGCGCGCTCCGCTGTCGAGAGGTATGCATTGCGGCTGGACATGGCCAGTCCATCCGGTTCGCGGAGCGTAGGGCAGCCCACAATCTCGATGGAGAGATTCAAATCGGCGACCATCTGCCGGATCACCATGAGTTGTTGATAGTCCTTCTCCCCGAAAAACGCTGCGTCTGCAGGCGCGATGTGAAACAGCTTCGCAACGACGGTGGCCACCCCATTGAAGTGGCCCGGTCGAAACGGCCCGCATAGCCCGTCGGTGAGTTTCGCAACATGCACGCTCGTGCGCGTGTCGGTCCCGTACATGACCTCGACGCTCGGAGCGAACACCGCGTCCACACCGGCGCCGCGGCATTTGGCAAGGTCGTCTTCCATCGGTCGCGGATAGGCCTTGAAATCTTCGTTGGGCCCAAACTGCGTGGGGTTCACAAAGATCGTCACGACGACAAACGGACATCGCGCCCTCGCCGCCCGCACCAGCGACAAATGCCCTTCGTGCAGCGCCCCCATGGTCGGCACGAGCCCGACGACCTGGTCGCCCTGCTGAGCCCGCCGGACCGCGCTGCGGCATTCTTCGATTGTGGTCAGCAAGTTCATTTGCACCGCCGCTAGGAACCCCAGCCGGCACTGTTATAATCTTGGCAGTACGGCGAATCCACAGAACCCTGGAGTCACGGTTTGAGACCAAAAGCATTCTTCGTCGCGGCCACCTGCTGTCTGGCGTCCGCGTGCGGTTGCATAGCGGATCGTCATCACCACGAATGGACCGGGCCTATCGAGCGGCTCGATGACGTGAATTTTGAACCCGAAATCGTGGGGGTTCTCCGTCGTCAGGCGGACGCATGGAACGCTGGCGACGTCGCCGGCTACATGGAGCCGTACTGGCATTCGCCGGAATTGACCTTTAGTGCGGGTGGCAAGGTGACGCGGGGGTTCGAATCGACGTCGAATTACTTCCGGACGGCCTACCCCGACCGCGCAGCGATGGGAAAATTGACCTTCACCGATCTGGAAATCACACCGCTGTGCAGCGACGCCGTTATGGTGCTGGGACGGTGGCGGCTGGAAGCCACGCCGCCAAAATCCGGCGCGTTTACCCTTGTCATGCGCCGCATCGACGGCTCCTGGGTCATCATTCACGACCACACCTCCCGTGACGCAAGCTGAATCCGACAAGCGAGCCGCGAACTTCAGTTCGCCCGATCCCGCGCCGTCGCGAGCCGCGAACTTCAGTTCGCGCGGACTCCCACCCGGCGTGGATAACAAAATCCTCTTTAAGCGTTGGATGCGTCCGCGAGTCCCTGCCCTCATCGTCGCACTCGCGGCTATCGTCATGGGCCTGCCCACGCTGCGCGGCGGATTCGTCGGCGGAGACGATCACCGCCTCGCCCTCGACCATGTGCTGGTAAACCGCCCTTCGCTCGAGCACGCGGTCAAGCTGTTTACCATCGTCCATCGCGACCTCTACCAGCCGCTGCCGCTGCTGATGTTCTCCGGCGAGATGGCCATCGCTCAGTCACTAAATCTCTTCCGCTCCGGCCCGCAAGGCGGCGCCTGGCTCTTTCACCTCACCAACGTGCTCTTGCACGCCCTCGTCACCGTGCTGGTATGGCACGCCGTCCGCATGATGCACTCTCGCCTGCGCCAAAGGTTGCCGACCGATGAACATCAGCGAACTCCGCCCCTCTCTGGTGTCGCAATGAGTCCCGGCAGGGACGAAAGGAAAATAGCGCAGCATTTGGATGCTGGGTTCGCGGCCAGTCCCGTGCCGCCAAGTGCCGTAGGCACGATGGATTCGCAAAGTCTCGCCATTGCCACCATCGCCGCGCTCATTTTCGCCATCCACCCACTCAACGTCGAAGCGGTCGCCTGGATCAATGGCCGGATGATGCTGCTTTCCACGCTCTTTGGACTTTGCGGAGTGCTGACCTTCGCCCGCTGGCTGGACCGCCCCCGCTGGTTCGACGCCTTCCTGACGATGCTCTTCATGGTCCTCTCCGCCCTCAGCAAAGTCCGCGTGGGACTTCCGCTATTGTTGCTGCTCGTAGCCTTGATGCGCGGCGATTGGCGGCGGGCGCGTTTCTGGCCGGTATGGATCGCCGCATGCGCCCTCACCACGTTTTTCGCCTGGGTCAACATCGACGCCACATCGCAGGCCGATCTTTTCTCGGAAGCCGCCGAGCACCTCCAAGGTCCACGCGCCGTGCGCGTGCTACTGGCACTCGAAAACTATCTCACCCACGTCGTCTGGCCGGTCGGCCTCACCAGCTACTACCCCACCCCACCGATCGTTTCATGGTCCGATCCCCAAACACTTCGAGCCATTCTCGTAAACGCCATCGCGGCGTCTCTCCTCGCACTCAGTGCCTGGCGCGTCCCCGCTTCGCGCTGGGGCATCGCGTGGTTCTTCATCGCCCTGGCCGACACGCTGCCCTTTATTCCCGCGCGCAACGTCCTTGCCGCAGACCGCTACATGTACCTTCCGCTGGTGGGCCTTCTTTGGTCGCTCGCGGCCGTTGGAGTTGGGTTCTACACAGCTATCCGGGAGAGAGCGGGAGTGAGGGAAGAGAGCAGCGGCGCGGGATTGCCCCTTCAAAAACTCGTAACCGCGCTTGTCCTCGCTCTTATACCTGTGCTGATCGGCATGAGTTGGTACACGTCGCGATGGTATGACAACCCGAAACTCAAAACCGAGCGCGTCGCCCGCGTCTTTCCCCATGTGCCCCGCGTCTGGGAGCGATACGGCTGGACGATTTACTCCGACGGCGACTACGAAAAGGCCGTCGAACTCGCCCAGCGCGAATTCGTCCACGATATACCCGCCGTCCAAAGCGGCGCTCACCAGCTCATCGGCATGAGCCGCTTCAAACAAGGAAAAACGGACGACGCCTTGGCCGCCCTGCAAAAAGCTATTGAAATCGACCGCGAAAATAGTCTGGCCAAGTTTCGCCTCGCCATGGTCTACGAGGAACTAGGCCGCTTCTCCGACGCGCTCCCGCTCTACGAAGCCCTCGTCGCCTCAACCGCATCGCACAACCCCACGCTCCACCGCCTCGCCCGCGTCTACCGAGAGTTGGGCCGACCCGCCGACGCCCGCCGCATGTATGAGCAAGAGTTGAAAAACAATCCCTATGAGGCTCCCGCCTCGCTCGCCTTGGCCGACCTCGACTTTCGAGAGGGTACGCCCGATTCACTCAAGGCCGCCGAACGCCGCTTGCGCGATCTCCTCAGCTGGATGCCCGAAAATGTCCCGGCCCGAATCAACCTCGCGCACCTTTATGACACCGTTGGCGATGCCAACCGAGCTGCAGACCATTACAAGCTTGCCCAGCAATACGGCCTCGAATCGCTGGAGCAGGCCATATTCGCCCACGACTTCTTCGATAAACGCGAACAGTTCCGCCCCCTGATCGAACTATGGAATGCCTATCTCCAAAAATATCCTGACGATCACGCTGCTCGTGCCTTCCTCGCCTGGTCTTCGCTCAATGCCGGCGAGCCGGAAAAATCCCGTGAAGACATCGCCCGCCTTGGGGCAGCGGCTCGCTCGCTCGCCATGTCTCAGGCGACCGTGGCGATGATGGCTCTCGAAGACGGGCGGGATGACATGGTTCGCTCTCTGACCAGTCGATTCATGACCTCGGCTGACACAGCATCGCGTCAACGACTTTTGCGTGCTCTGGAACGGTTCGACGCCCGCAAGCCGGGCATCGCCTGGACTTACTATCTGACCGCCGCCCTTCTGCAGGCGGAAGGAAAGTCCGACGCCGCCCGCGCCTTCCTGGATCTTTTCATTAAAAGTTGTTCAGGCCCGGCTTGCTCGCAAGCTCGCGCCGAAATCGAACGCAGACTCCCATAACAAGTTCGGAAAAAGTGTCAGGATGATTTTTCGTCAGAACATTTGCGTTTGCGTAAATGCATCAAAAATCATCCTGACACCTTTTTGGCATCACGCCCCATAAGATCCCTCGATCTGTGCCCGCCGCGTAGCCTTGGAAAATACACAGGCGCAAGATTTGCGTTCCTTCAGCCGCCAATCGTAGTCTGCAAGATGGACGTGTATTCTCGCCCGGGCCTAGGAGGCCGTAATTTCGGCGAGTCCGAATTCGTCGCGCGGAATGCCGGTTGACCGGATCTTCGCGGTACGCGTCAAGTAGTCGGAGGGGAAGAATCATGTCAAACAAACTTGAGAAGCATGGGCATTGGAAATCCGCGGCCCTGCTGGCCTTATTGGGCTCAGCCACCTTGTGGCCGTCGTTTGCATCGGCTCCCGTGTCGGATCCGGTGGTGCGCATCGAAGAGGACTGGGAACTGGATTTAAATGAACCCAATGACGACACGACCGCGCCGCAGTTCCACACCGTCATG
>JBKJYI010000509.1:0-4231 GCA_046715855.1 Phycisphaerae bacterium | reverse complement strand
GGACCGGGCCCCAGGGTTTTGGAGCTATCGAATTCGATACCGTTAACCAAGGTGGCGACGTAGGTGATTTCGACGGTATCGCCGCCAAGGGGGAAGTCTCCGTTGCCGACTTTGCATTCGATGAATCGAAGGCCCGATCGTGTTTCGACGGCCTTGGATTTGCATTCATTTTCCCACTGCTGTTGACGAAAGCTTACCGGGTCGGCTGCGGCGTCGGCAATTGATTTTGCGATGGACTGGGCCTTGGCACGGTCCAGAGGTTTTTTGATGCGGACCGACTTGATCATCACCGGCTCTTTCGGGACGTAGGGTAGCAATCCGGCAGCGAGATTCGGATGGGTGGAGACTTCGGTTTTTTCAATTTTGTCCACTACGTCCATTCCTTCGATCACCTTGCCGAAGACGGTGTAGGAAGTGTTGTCTTTCAGTTTGTCGAGACTCTGGTTGTCGGCGGTGTTGATGAAGAATTGCGACTGTGCGGAATTCAAGTTGTCGAAGCGGCGGTAGGCGGCGATGGCGCCGCGGGTATGCAATAGGCCGTTGCCGCCTTCGTAGAGCACCGGTTCCCGGAGACCTTTTTCCTTTACCTCGAGGTCCTGGGTGTAGCCCCCGCCGTGCATCATCCGTCCCTTTACCACGCGGTGAAAGATCGTGTCGTTGTAGAATCCGCTTTCGGCATAGTCGAGAAAGTTCATCGTCATAAGCGGAGCTTTTTCGGCGTCGAACTCGGCGACGATGTTTCCGAGCGTGGTCTCGATGAGGACTTGCGGCTGCAATGAGGGCGCGGCCGGATCGGCAGCCGGTTTCGCCGGTGCGTCAGTCGCTTGCTGAGCAAGGGATGTCGAAAGCCAGCATGCGGAGAGCAATAGGGATAATGAGTGTCGGAACATGGTTTGCACCCAAATTGGGACGGCCCGGCTCGATTGTAAGCACCGGGCCGTTGAAAGACTCAAACATGGTGCATTAAAATGCACATACTCGTTGTCGGGTCCGACCTACGCGCTCAACAGCAACGGCTCGGCAGGAGCCTCGCCCTGCCAAAGCTACTCCCTACTTGATGGCGAGAAGTTCCACGTCGAACACGAGCGTGGAGTCGGGCGGAATTTTGGGAGGCGAGCCGCGTTTGCCGTACGCAAGGTCACCGGGAATGATTAGCTTGCGCTTGCCGCCGACTTTCATGGTGGCTACGCCCTCCAGCCAGCCCTGGATTACGCCGCCTTTCAGATTGAATGGGAACGGTTTGCCGCGATCAACCGAGCTATCAAACTTCGTGCCATCCAATAACCAGCCGGTGTAGTGGACTTCGACATTGGCGGTTTTTTCGGGCTGGGGGCCGTCGCCTTCCTTGAGGTCGATGTACATCAGGCCCGATGGGGTTTTGGTTGCCTTTTTGCCGGTTTCGGCTTCGATCTTGGCGACGTAAGTTCCAACTTCGGCTGACTTTGCCTCGCCGGCTTTGGCTTGCGCTTCGGTGAGGGTCTTTTCGGCGTCCTTGGCGGCAGCTTCAATCTTGCTTCGATCGACATCGCCCAGGACCTTGACGGACTTTATCACCACTGTTTCGGTGGGGACCACGGGCCCGCCGGGATAGGCGGGGTTGGTTGTGACGGCGGTGTTGCGGATTTTTTCAACCGTGTCTTCCCCTTCGACTACTTTGCCGAAAACCGTGTAGCCGGCGCCGTCGCTTTGGGCCTGGTCCAGCATGGGATTATCAACGACGTTAATGAAAAATTGAGCGGAGGCGGAGTTAGGATCGCCACCCTTGCGAGCCATGGAGATGGTGCCTTTGGTGTTCTTCAGCCCATTCTTCCATTCCGTTTTGATCGGATTGCGGAGTCCTTCTTTCTTTTCCTGGAGATCGGACAAGTGGCCGCCGCCCTGAATCATGAAGTCCTTCATCACGCGGTGAAATATGGTACCATCGAAAAACTTGGCATCGGCGTACTTGATGAAGTTGTCCGTGGTGATGGGGGCCTTTTGGGCGTCGAGTTCGACAACGACATCGCCCAGGGTTGTTTCCAATTTGACTCGGGGGTGCATGGCGTCGCCCGTAGCGGGCTTGCCGGCATCTGGCGTCTTGGCGTCCTGCCCGTTGGCCGTCGATACCAAGAGGGCAAAAGATGCGGTCGTGGCCGCACGCATCAACTTACTTACCGATCGCGTCATATTGAATCCTTTCTCGTTGAAGGTGAACCATATCCATTGCTTCGGTTATCCCGAAAGTTCGGGAAACATACAACGTTCATGGGGTAGGGGCAAGGCGGGGCGACTAGGCACTGGGTTGTCGCGTGGGTAGCATTTCTTGTGGGAGGGCGAGCCTCCAGGCGAGCCAATTGTGGGCAGGAGCGCGGTTCACACGGCTCGGCGGGAGCCTCGCCCTCCCTTCGCAGATTGATTATGCAAACTTCACACACCGCGGGGTCTCAAACCGGATTGTTTCGGAATCGCAATTTCATGCTGCTTTGGTGCGCCTATGGGGTCAGCGCCATGGGGGACCATCTTTCGGAAATGGCCATTCTGAAGACGCAGGATGCGCTGAACCCCAATGTGGACATCACTGTTCTCAGCGCGCGGATGACTTTTTTCATGTTCGTGCCGTTCTTGTTCCTGTCTCCGATTGCGGGGAGCTTTGCGGATCGATTTTCGCGGCGGGGGATCATGGTCTTCGCCGATCTGGCCCGGGCGGCGATTGTATTTGAACTGGGCTGGCTCATCGCTCTGGCGAGTGGGTGGAGTTCGTGGGGGCCGTTTTTCCCATTGGCGGCGGTGGGGGTTTTTGCGGCTTTTTTTTCGCCGGCGCGCATGGCCGTCCTGCCCACGCTCATACCGCCTGAGCAACTGGTCCGGGCCAACGGGATGATCGGCGGGCTGGGGATCATTGCCACGATGATCGCGGCGGCGATTGGCGGGAAGCTTGCGGACACTTATCCGGCGAGCGTTGCGTTCCGGCTGGACGCGGTGACCTTTGGGGTGAGCGCGGTTTTGCTTTTGTTCATGCGACCTCCGCGCGGCGAGCCACGTGTTGCGCCCAAAAGAGGGCGGGTCCATGAAATTGCGGATGGGTTCCGGTACGTGCTGACGCATTTTCGAGTTCGCGAACTGTTGATGGTGGCGGCGCTGGTGTGGTTTTGCGGACCGCTCATCAACAGCGTGCTTCCGGCGGTGGTGCGCGACGTTTATGGCGGCACGTTCACGCTCATCAGCGTGTTTCGGGCGCTGCTTGGGTTGGGGTTCATTATCGGAGCGGCCGTTATCATTTCGTTGGGCGATGCCCTTCGCAGCCAGGTTGCCATGACATGGGGTTTATTCGGCGTGGGCATGGGCATGGGACTCCTTGCTTTGTCCGTGGTGTTGCCGCTAAGCCCGACGGCGCTGGCGCGCATAGGCGGCGTGGGCGTCGTTTTGGCGGGGGCGTCGGCGCTGGCGGTGATGGCGAGTTTTCAAACCCTGCTCCAGCGTATTGTCGCGAACAAGTTTCGGGGCCGGGTTTTTGGGGTGCACGATCTCGTGACGATTGCATCGTTGCTGATCGCTACGGGGGTGTTGGCGATTCCCAAGTGGGACAGGCTGGATCGCTGGGCGGGCGTCATCGTGGGCGGAGTGGCTTTGGCAACCATCGTGGCGGGGGCGGTGATGCTCTATGTTCGACTTCATCGCGGGCCGCACGGATGGGCGCTGAACTTCGGGGAGAATCTAAACGAATTTCTTGTGAAGTTCTGGTATCGGTTTCAGCGGATCGGCCGGCCGACGGTGCCGCGGACTGGGGCGGTGATCGTCACATCGAATCATGTTTCGGCGGCTGACCCGTTGCTACTTTGTGCCGCGGCGCCTTATCGGGCCATCTCGTTCATGATCGCGGCTGAATATGCGAACTGGCCGATTGTCAGGTTTTTTGTACGGGCGATGGAGTGCATCCCGGTGAAACGCGGGTCGCGCGAGACCGGGGCCACCAAACAGGCGCTTCGGCACCTCAAGGAAGGACGGGTGTTGGGCATTTTTATCGAGGGCGGCATTCCCCACCCCGGGGAAACTCCGCGTCCCAAGGACGGAGTGGCCATGATGGCGCTCAAGACCGGGGCGGTGGTGGTGCCCGCTTATATCAGCGGAATGAAGTTGCATCAGACGTTGCTTCGCGGTTTGTTCTCGCGTCAAAACGCTCGCGTACGTTTGGGAGATCCGGTTAATCTCGATGAATTTCGCAATGTTGACCCGACGCGCGAGACGATCCGTG
>JBKJYI010000508.1:0-4824 GCA_046715855.1 Phycisphaerae bacterium | reverse complement strand
TCCATGATGCGGCAGACCGGCGGGTTTTCCGTGGGTGAAACCTCCACCAGATCCAGGCCGGCCTCCTTGGCGAGGGCGAGCGCCTCATGCGTGGGGATCACGCCGAGCTGCTCCTGGTTCTGGTTGATTACGCGAATGGGCGTAATGCGAATTCGTTCATTGAGACGCAATGCTTTGGCGATGGTTTGTTTCCTTTCGAATAAAAACAGTTTCGCGTCGGGTCGATGACCCGACTTCAGGACGCGCCCACGCGAGTGCGCCCCTTCGATTCAATTTCCTGGCGGCAGCCCGCGAGAAACGATTCCATGTTCATATTGCCGATCGTCGTGCCGTCGCGATCGTTCACGTTCAACTGCCCGGCCGCGGCCTCCTGCTCGCCGACCACTAAAATATAATTTATTTTAGCGGTGCGAAGCCGGTGTTTTTTCGGGCCGATTTTCTCGTCCCCGTCGTCGAGTTCCACCCGGAGCCCGGCCTGCTTAAGCTTCTCGCTCACTTCGAGGGCATACGTCGCGCTTTTCTCGCTCACGCTGGCCACCGCGACCTGCACCGGCGAGAGCCAGAGTGGAAAAGCCCCCGCGAAGTGCTCGATGAGAATTCCGACAAACCGCTCCATGCTGCCGAACGGCGCTCGGTGCACCATCACCGGCTGGTGCGGCGTGTTATCAGCCCCGATGTAGGTCAGGCCGAAGCGGGCTGGCAAATTGTAATCCGCCTGGACGGTGCCCAACTGCCAGTTGCGTCCGATGCAGTCCTTGACCATGAAGTCGATCTTTGGCCCGTAGAAGGCGGCCTCGCCGATCTCTTCGGTGAATGGAATCCCGCTTTCACGAGCGGCCTGGCGCACGGACTCTTCGGCGCGGGCCCAGTTTTCCGCCGAGCCGACATACTTGTCGCTAGCCGAATCGCGCAGCCCGACGCGCACACGGTAATCGGTGAGTTGCAATGTTTCGAGCACCATCGTGGTCAGCCGGACTGTGGCGAGGAGTTCACCCGCCAACTGGTCCTGCGTGCAGAATAAATGGGCATCGTCCTGCGTGAAGCCGCGCACCCGCGTAAGCCCGCCGATCTCGCCACTTTGCTCGTAGCGATACACCGTTCCATACTCAGCAACGCGGAAGGGTAGATCGCGGTAGCTCCGCTGCCGCGCCGCATAAATGCGAATATGGTGGGGGCAATTCATAGGCTTGAGCAGGTAACCGTCGC
The DNA here is from genome assembly GCA_046715855.1 of Phycisphaerae bacterium. Classification (GTDB taxonomy): domain Bacteria; phylum Planctomycetota; class Phycisphaerae; order UBA1845; family UBA1845; genus CAZAMB01. The sequence continues at coordinate 3,618 of JBKJYI010000508.1, read as the reverse complement.
CCTCTTCGAGCACCTCCTCGATCGCTTTGCGGTTTCGCAGGGCCATGCCCGCGCCCGGCTGATATTTCTTTTCGTTGACCAGCCGGCTGGTCATCTCGGCGTCGATCGCTTCGAGTTCGACGAGTTTCTTCCGCTCGTCCTCGCTGAACTCTTGCGCATCGCCGCGCTTGGTGCATGCCTCCCAAAGCTCGTTGAGCACGCGGGCCCGATCGCTTTCGTACAGGGCCGGATACTGTGAGTCTTTGTAGTACGGGAAATGCCCGCTGGTGCGATAGAGCTTGAGGCGACCGATGTGCGGCGTGTAGACCAGGTTGTAACCGAGCTTGACCATCTCGGCCGTGAGGAAGCTTTGAAGCTCGGTCCGGATGGTCGCCCCCTTGGGCATCCACAGCACCAGCCCGGGCCCCACTGTTTCGTCAACATGATACAGATCCAGGTCCTTGCCGATCACACGGTGGTCGCGCTTCCTGGCCTCTTCGAGCCGGGCCAAATGTTCGGTGAGCGATGACTTCTTAAAAAAGGCGGTACCGTACAACCGTTGCAGAGGCTGATCGTTCACGTCGCCCCGATAGTGCGAGCGGCTGACCTGCCGAATCGCGAATGCCCTAACCAAGCCGGTAGAGGGAATGTGCGGCCCCCGGCACAAATCTTCAAAGTCTTTGCCGGGCGTCGGCCCAGTGACGTAAAAACTAAGCGAGTTCCCCTCGGCCCGCTCCGCGTTATCGAGCTTGTAGCGATTGCCCTCGTGCTTGAGTTTCACCATTGCGTCGCTGCGCGGCAGCTCGTAGCGGGAGAATGGCCGGTCCTCCTTGATGATCCGGCCCATTTCCTCTTCGATCCGCTTGAAGTCATCCGGCGTAATCGAGCGCGGCAAATCGAGATCGTAATAAAACCCGTCTTCCAGCGGCGGGCCGTAGACAAGTTTGGTTTCGGGAAAGAGCTTGCACACCGCTTCGGCCATCACGTGCGCGGTGCTGTGGCGCAAAAGCATGAGGCTGTCGGGGTCGTCGTCGGTCGAGGTAAGAATTCGAAGTTCACAATCACCCGGGAGTGGCCGTTTCAGGTCGATGGTCTGCTTCGAACCATTCGTCGAAACCACGCCGGCAATCGCCGCCCGGGCCAACCCTGGTCCGAGCCTGGCGGCCACGTCCGCCGTCGTCGCCGCCGGGGGCATCTCAAGCGTATCACCATTCGGAAGTCGAACGTTCAGAATTCACCCTCGCGTCAAAAACAGCAAGCTCGAACACCCACCAACGGCCACCGGAATGCGATCACCGGTACACTCGCCAGGACCAAAAAAATAGAGCGACCCAAAAGCTTCGCATCCATCGAAACCGTTCGCGCTGGGATTTGTTCCCGATGCGAAGCTGCCGGCTAACATGATGGATACGTCATAAGCTCGTTGGACCGCCCGGTCATCGTTGCTCGAAAAGCACGAGTCCCGAAACTCAAAGCTCTTCGCGTCTGATAATCGAACCAATCATATAGAATCGGCAGGATCGGTCAACCACTTTTGCGAGTGTCCAGCCGTGCCATCCCGCTCTTGGCGGCCCGGCGAGGATGTCCAATCCAAGTTTTTGAGGCGGACGCACGTCCCAGGAATCAGGCCCGCGGTCAAAGACCGGCACCACCCGAACCAAAGACGCCAGAGACGACACTTCCGAGCAGCGCCGTCAGGATCGCCGTGATGAACGATGCCAATTGAGTAATGAACTGCGTCGAGGTCAAAAATCCGTCGATGTCGAGCATTGAATTCTCCCAAAAAGACTGCTGCCGAAAGTCCCTCAAAGCGGGGAGAATATGCCGGTCTGAGCGGGTGCGAAAGAGAATTTTTGTAAGAATATGGCTGGCGACACCGGTAGGTCCCAAAGAAACCTTATAAGGCGCTTCAATTCCCTTCATTCCGATAAAGCGAAATTGCTCTTCCTGCTGCTCAGTCATTGCGTTGGTATTTACCCTCAATTACAATGTGCGAGTCGGATTTCGCGGTGCGGGTACCGCGTTGCGATACGAGTCGGAGGGGAAAATGTCAGGGTTTCGTTCGGTCAAAAAGTTCGTTGGTCTCACCTTATTGTCGTGGGCTGTTGTGGATGGTGCGGCCTATGGTGCAATCACTTTCGATGTCGGTGGACTGGCCGGCACCGGCGTAACCGGCCAAGTGACCTTCGCCTACAACGGCGCTACCAACACCACGGGTTCGTTGGTCATCACCATCGAAAACACCTCGACCGTCGGCGGGCGCATCAGCGGATTCGCGTTCAACGTGCCCACGGTCAACGGCGTGTCGTTCCTGTCTTTCGGCGGCGGACTGAATGACGGGGGCGTCATGGCCATCGCCTCCCCCAACTCCAGCGCCGTGCCCGAGAACTCCGCCTCCAATGAATCGGGGTGGTTTTCCCGGTGGTCCCCTGACGGCATTAAAAGTCCCAACGCCGCAGGCGACTTTGACGTGGGCGTCCTGAACTCCGATAGCGCCGATGCGTTTATCACCGGCGGAACCGGCAGCGGCCCGCGCATCACGAACTTTATTGATGCCAACGACTCGACGACCTTCACGCTCAATCTTGTGGGGACCGGATTGCAATCCATGTCCGACGCCGATTTTGAACAGGCCTTCCTGAGCGAGTTGTCCAGCGACGCAGGGTTCTATAGTTTCGGCGTTCGCTATCAGGCGATCGGTGCGAACGACTTGTCCGATTTCGCCGTTCCGGTCTCAACGACGAATCCGGTTCCCGTGCCCGGCGCCGCGTTATTGGCTGCGTTTGGCCTCGGGTTTGCCGGCCTCGTCGGACGTAAGCGTCCTGCCTAACAAGACAGCCTTTGCAACGAATTCGAAACGGGTGTGATTCCCAAGAATCATGCCCGTTTCTTTTTATTTCCTTTGAGGATCCAGGTCCATGGTCCGCTCGATGACTCTGCAAAAACTGGATCAATCAAATAACCGAAAGCGCACGATCGCCCACAGCGCTTTGAATCCATCGAGCATTCGAATCTTTTTTCCTTCGGCATAGTCGCGTCCAGCATAGTGGATCGCCACTTCGTGGATCCGCCACTTCCCGCGGGCAATTTTTGCCGTAATTTCCGGCTCGATGGTGAAGGTGTCGCTCCGCAGCGAAAGCGAGCGAACGACCTCCATGCGAAAAACTTTGTAGCACGTTTCCATGTCCGTCAAATTCAGGTTGGTGAACAAGTTTGACAGAATGGTGAGGGCCTTGTTGCCCATCGCATGCCGGAACGAGTCCACCCGATGGTCGCTGGTTCCCAAAAAACGGGAGCCGTACACGACGTCCGCCCGCCCATCCAGGATCGGCTTGAGCAAGCGCGGATAGTCTGCCGGGTCACATTCCAGGTCCGCATCCTGAATGAGCACGATGTTGCCAGTCGCAAGTTCAAACCCGGTCCGTACGGCCGCGCCTTTCCCTCGATTGACTGGCTGTAAATGCACACGAAGATTTTCTTTCCCAAACCGCTCCTTGATTTTCGGATACAAATCCCGGGACCCGTCCGTGCTCCCATCATCCACCACGATGATCTCCCGCTGCAGTCCCGTCTCGACGGCCACGACCCGGGCGATCAGCTCCTCAATCGTCGCGCGTTCGTTATAGGCCGGGATAATGA
>JBKJYI010000507.1:0-4608 GCA_046715855.1 Phycisphaerae bacterium | reverse complement strand
TGGGCGATACAGGACTCGAACCTGTGACCTCTCGGGTGTGATCCGAGCGCTCTAACCAACTGAGCCAATCGCCCGTCGAAGACTATCGAATCTATAACCATGAATCCGTGATTTTGCAAATTGGTGTCAGGGTGGAGGGTCCACGGTGTCGGGTACAAGTATCCGTCGAGTGCCGATCATCGATGCCCGACGGGAGTCGACGTTTATCACTTTTGGGGGTTCGACACCTGAACCCTATACCCTATCCCCTACACCCTCTTACCTTTTTCTCTTGTATCTCGCGCACAACAAGGTATCCTCACGATCCATCCAGCAAGGAGGCGATCAATGGCTAAATCCAAGTCAAAACGCGGCGGTCCGCCACTCTTCGAACTACTGCAGGGAAACCGCTTTCGACGCGGCGATGTCGGCCTGCAACAGCCCGATCTTCGTGTCGTCCTACCCGTGGCGGAGGCGTCGGACGAAGAAATCGCAGCCCCCATGGCGGTGCGGTTCGCTTCGCCGGATGAGCCTTCGCCGACGCCAACCGTACCCGCGGCCGTGCAACTTCTGGGTGATCGCCTGCATCTTTCACTGACACCTTTCACGGCCGCGATCGGCATGTTCGTAATCGCATTGTTAGTGTTGGGTGCTATATTTGTTGGTCAAAGGCGCGGCGAGAAAGCAGGCATACAAAGAGCACTATCCGCTTCGCTAGAGGGAGATTTGGTCGGCGTGGACGCAGTCGAGACGGTGCGTCAACAACCACCGGCCTCCCACCTGGTCGAAAGTTTACTGGCGGCCAATGCCAAGCCCGTTGCCCCGCCGCGTGACAACGAACGCCCGGCTCGAAAGTCCGAACCTGTAGCGAAAGCTCCGACTCAGGCCGAACTCCCTGCCGGACCGCGACAGGGCTGGGTCCGCGACTATACCTACATTGTGACGCAGGAATTCGCCTCCGGCCGGGACGATGATGCACGCAAAGCGCGCGAATTTCTCGAATCTCGCGGGTTCCCGGCCCAGATCGTCAAGCTCGACAGCGGGGCTTTGCAGCTCATCACCCTGGAGGGTTACAACCACAAAGACCCCGCCCAGAAGAAGAAAGCCGACGACATCCTCAAAAAGGAGCGGGCTGTGGGTGCGGAATATTTCGCCTCCGGTGGCGGCTATAAACTGGAGGGGTACTACAAGACTCTCAAGCGCGACCAGTGGTAGTTGCGCCGAAGAGTCTTCCGGCCCATATTTGCAGAATGACACTGGAACGGCTATAAATCGGGGCGAGGTAGCAGTATTTAGTTTTCGATCACAGGAGTTTGACTCAAATGTCCATGGACTCGTCGCTGAAATCCAAGAGCACCCTGGCCCGCCATCGCAACGTCCTCTCCCGCGCGGAACGCATCACCATGTTGAAGGAGAACGGCATGTGGACCGAGGGAAAGGCGACCGGTCTGCCCAAAGTCTCTCACCGCAAGGCCTCGGTCGGCAAGAAGGACAAGGCCGAAAAGAAGGCTGAAGGCGCCGAGGGCGCAGCAGCCGCTCCGGCCGCCGATGCCAAGGCCGCAGGCGGCAAACCTGCCGCCGGCGCCAAGGCAGCCGCACCAGCCGCCAAGGCAAAGGCCAAGTAGCCACCATCGCCATCTACCAATTCGAGCCGGTAGCATCCGGTTGAGCGCCTCGCTTTCAGACTGCGCAGCAACCGTTTCCTTCGGCACGAATGCAACCTCTATCGATACTTGGCCGCAATCGGAAATCGGCGACCCGTGCCGAACGCCCGGCTCGTCACTTTTAGCCCCACGGCCGACTGCTTCCGCTTGTGTTCGCTGGTGCGGACCATGTATGCCACTCGCTCGACGATCGCCCGGTCAAATCCCATGCCCACGATTTCGTCCGGCGATCGGTCGCATTCGACGTAGTGTTCGAGAATCTGATCAAGCACCTCGTAAGGCGGAAGCATATCCTGATCGGTCTGATTCTCGCGAAGCTCAGCCGATGGCGCCCGCTCGATAGTGCGCCGGGGAATCAACTCGCGATCCGCATCCTGATTGATCCGCCTGGCCAGCTCGTACACCGTCGTCTTCGGCACATCACTGAGCATGGCCAGGCCCCCGCACATGTCGCCATAAAGCGTGCAATACCCGACGGCCAGTTCGCTCTTGTTACCCGTGGTGAGCAACATCCATCCAAACTTGTTCGATAATGCCATCAAAATCCCGCCGCGAATCCGCGACTGCACGTTCTCCTCGGTCACATCCGGCCTGCGACCCGCAAATGATTCGCTCATGGTCTCTTCCATCGCGCGATGCGCCTTTTCCAATGGAATCACTCGGCATTCGATACCGAGGTTTTTTGCGATCGCTCGCGCATCTTCCAGGCTGTGCGGGCTATTAAACCGCGAAGGCATGGCCACTCCATGCACGCGCTCAGCCCCCAGCGCCTCGACGGCAAGTGCCGCGGTGACCGCCGAATCAATGCCTCCCGAAATACCGAGCACGACGTCGCGGAAACCGCACTTGGTGACGTAATCGCGAGTACCGAGCACCAACGCCTTGCGAATGCCATCCAAAAAATCGGGCTGCGGCTCTAAGCGATGGGTGCCATGGCCAAGCGAAGCGCCGCCATGCGACTCGCGATGGGTGCCATGGCCAAGCGCAGCGCCGCCATGCGACTCCTTGTTCATGCCGGCGCCCGATGAATCCCGGCTTGGGCATGGCACCCGCATCTCGCTCGACTCCAAATCGACGATCAAAAAGTCTTCGTCAAACGCCTTGGCCCGCGCAATCACATGGCCGCACGCATCCATCACCATGCTTGCACCATCGAAAACCAAGTCGTCATTGCCGCCCACCTGGTTAACGTAGACCAGCGGTACGCGGTGCTCGCGCAGCTGCGCGGCAAAAAGCCGCTCGCGCCGCGGCTCAACGCCCGCACGGTAAGGCGACGCCGACAAATTGATCAAAAAATTTGCTCCGGCCCGCACCGTAAGTTCAACAGGATCGATGCCGTACACCTGTCGGCCTTCGAACTGCTGGTTATTCCACAAGTCTTCGCAAATGGTAATGCCGGCGCGGACGTCTTCCCCGCCCGTGGTGAAATCGAACAGGACAGCTTCGTGTCCGGTATTGAAATAACGGGCTTCGTCAAAAACATCGTACATCGGCAAGAGCATCTTCGCGTACCACGTCTCCAATCTCCCGTTGCGGCATACTCCGGCTGCATTCAGCACTCCCTTCCCCGATCCGGTTGGATCAGGGTGAGCATATCCCACCACGGCCGTGACCCGCGTGCAGGCCGCCGCGATCCGTTGCACGGCGTCAAAATTCTCTCGCACGATGTCCTTGCGCAGCACCAGATCTTTGGGCGGGTAGCCAAAAACGGCCAGTTCGGGAAACACGACCAGTTCTATACCGCTCGTTTCTGACCGGGCGACATATGCCAGAATCTTCGCCGTGTTGCCTTCAATATCGCCGACAATGGGGTTGATCTGTGCCAGGCCGATGCGCATGGCCGACATGGTACGGCGTTGGCAAGGCGGCTCAAAATGCGCCTTCTTACCCCCCAGTGGAGGAATTTTGCGTGCGAAGTTTTTCGACCATTCTGCTCTTGATCTGTTCCAACCTCTTCATGACCTACGCGTGGTACGGCCACTTGAAGGACTTCAAGTCCAAGCCGCTCCTGGTCGTAATCTTCATCAGTTGGGGCGTGGCTTTTTTCGAATACTGCCTGCAAGTCCCGGCCAACCGCATCGGCGCCCAGCACTACTCCCTGGCCCAGCTCAAAGTGATGCAGGAGATCATCACGGTGTGCGTGTTCGCGGCCTTCGCAACTCTCTACATGAAAGAAAAACCCACGCTCGACTACGTCTGGGCCGGACTATGCCTCGTCGCCGCCGCTTACTTCATGTTCCGCAACCGATCCTGACGTCTACGCTCTCGTATTCACTTTTAGATTAAGAGGCTTAACTCTCGGAGCGAAGACGCGGTACATTGATTCTAGATTAGATAACAGCCATCGAAATCCCTCTTGCCATTTGGAACGATCCGAAATGTCAAACGACCTTTCGATGTAAGCACGGCAATGTTTCACCGTCGGGTCGTTATACCAATCAAGCGACGCGCCCAATTCGCGTTCAATGTTCTCACGTTGAAGTTCTAGCTGCTCGAAATACTCTTTGGCGTTGGGGCCGTTCGTAATGAACTCAACTCGCAAATTATCAAAGCTAGGCATCGCTACAGCGCCCAACAAAAAATTTGACCTACCAAGGGAGAATCCCAACCAATGCTGCGGCTTTGGCGTAGGGGGTTTTATCACCTTACTATTTTGTGTTACGAACTCGCGGAATCCAACCCAAAAATCGAATTGTATCTGCCTTGTTTCGGTAAGCTTGTCGGGATAATCCGCGGTGGAATGCTTTACGATCTTCGACCAATCGTTTGGCTTCGAAACTATATTGAACTTCGGAGCAGCTGGTGAATCTCCGATTTTCCATAACTGAAGTTCCAACCCGAAAAAGCTAAAGTTCTCATCGGTTGTATCATTAAGCCAATCCAACGTCGCTCGATGTTCCTCCGTGAACTGAGAGGCGATCCAAATGATCGTTGTTGCCTTCAATCCCGCGGCATAAGTTAGTAG
>JBKJYI010000506.1:0-4910 GCA_046715855.1 Phycisphaerae bacterium | reverse complement strand
ATGGTACGCTCTGCGGCTACGGCGGCGGGCTGTGGCGAAAGCAAATGCTTCTCGATCTGGAGAAGGCCAGCAGCAACCATTGAATTTCAAACGCCGAAATACGAAGTGATCAAGGTTGCCTAGGGCGGCGCGCGGATCACCCGGGTTCACATTTGACTTGCCGACGATGCGACTGGCGTTACTCTGCCTTCCAGCAGGCTGCAGGTAAGTTTTGGCAGGGTGTTGGCCGATATAGGCCGGATACACTCTCGGGGTGAAGAATGTTCGAACGCTTTCGTCGCTACGAAGTTCAAGCTGGTTGGTCCATTAGTCTTGCATGTCTTTCGCTCGGTCCCATGGCAGTGGCGGCGTGGCTGGCGCGGCGAAATTACAACGACCAATTGGGGCGTATTGTATTCGGCTCGGATGGGTTCTTCTTGTTGACCTTTGCAGGATGCGTGCTTGTTTCTATGATTATTGCCTCTATTGGATTCGCGCTGGGTTGGAATAGCGCGGGCCAGGCTCGCAATAATCGCTCCGCCGCTTCCTGGGCCGGCTTCTTCCTGAGCGGTGCGGTCTTGTCCGCGAACATCATCCTCGTGTTGGCGCTCTACATGCTGCGTTTAAAACTCGATTAGGCAGCCACTTGTCGCGATCAGCCAAGCGGATAATATCCACCGGCCGCACCGCTAGCTCAATTGGATAGAGCGTCGGTCTACGGAACCGAAGGTTGCAGGTTCGAATCCTGCGCGGTGCAGTGATCTCACACATGTTTATTTCAAACCGACTAATGCCCGGACGGACTGACGCACCAGTGGCCAGGTCGATGAATTTGGATCGATGACGTCAAAGTGACCGGCCTCCGGGGCTTCGATGAATTCGACCTGTGGTTCGCCTGCAGCGCGGGCTTTGTCGCGATAGGCCTCACCGACCCAGCCCCAGTCGCGGTCGCGTTTCCCGACCAGCAGAATTTGCCGGACACCGAGAGGCAGGCTCGCCGAGGGCATGGCGCAGCGATAGCGTTCGGGCACTTCGCCCGGGGATCCGCCCAGCAATTTATCCACCACGTTTCCACAAACTTTTTTCGCGTGTAGCGCGTCCAGCTCCGGCGCTGGGGCCAGGCCCAACACGCCAATGATTGGGAGGGGATTTGCCTGATGGACGTCGCAGGAATCCGAGATTTTGTTCCTGGCCGCCAGCCACAGCGCAAAGTGTCCACCTGCAGAATGGCCCACGGCTACCACGCGTGAAAGGTCGAGCGGGTGTTCCTTTGCCAGAGTCCGAAGGAAATCCGCGCCGTTTCCCACATCCAGAAACGTGCCGGGCCATCCGCCGCCATCGCCCACGCGGCGATACTCCAGATTCCACACGGCAATGCCCTCGTTCGCTAGGGCGTTGGCCAGAGCGCGGCTGTGATCGATGTTGTACTCAGCCAGCCAGCACCCGCCGTGGATGTTGATGGCGACCGGATGCGGTCCCGTTCCCGCGGGCAAAGTCAGCTCGCCGAACTGGAGCGGCTCCGATCCGTAACTGTACTTCTTTCCCGCGGGCGCTTTGGCCAGTTCATCGAGATTGGTCTGGGCCAGGCAGGTCTGGCACGCCCAGGCAATGGCCACAACAGCATTGAGTAGCTTGCGATTCGCCTTCACTGGTCTTTCCTCTTATCGATCCACTTCGCCCATGACCACGTCGATGCTTCCGATGATCGCGGGAACGTCGGCAAGCAGCACGTTCTGGCATAGTTTTCGCGCGATGGAGAGGTTGCAGAAGCTTGGGCCGCGAACCTTGACGCGGTAAGGGATGGCCGAGCCGTCCCCGACTACCAGGAAGCCGAGCTGGCCTCGGGGATTTTCGGATTCGAAGTAGACCTCGTCCGCCGGGAGCTTGATGCCCGTGGACTTGGCCGCACGGAAATCTCCGGCCGGCAGTTGATCGAGGGCCTGTCGAACGATCCGGACCGATTGGGTCATTTCCAGCACGCGGACGTAATACCGGCTCCAACAATCGCCGACTTCGACTCCCTCGGGAATTTCGCCGGTTCCGCCGGGCAGCCCGATCGGCACGTCGAATTCATATTTTTCGTAGCCGTCGTACGGAAGAACCTTGCGCAAGTCCCAGCGCAGCCCGCTGGCTCGCAGGACCGGGCCGGTCAAGCCAAAGGCGATCGCGTCCTCGATCGAAACGACGCCGACCTTGCTGGTGCGCTTGACGAAAATATGGTTGAAGCTCAGAAGCTGGTTGTAATCGTCGATCTTTGTTTCGAAATAATCGAGAAATTCGCGGCATCGATCGATCCAACCGTCCGGGAAATCGTCGTGGGCTCCGCCAATCGTCAAATAGCTATACGTGAGCCGCGCCCCGCAAGCGGCCTCGAAGAGGTCGAGAATCATTTCCCGCTCGCGGAAGCAATACAAAAACGGCGTGAAGGCGCCCATGTCCAGGCCGTAGGTGCCCAGCGAAACAAGGTGCGAGGCGATGCGATTGAGTTCGGAAATAATCACGCGGATGGCCTGTCCGCGCGGGGGAACCTCCAGGCCGGCCAGCTTCTCGACCGCGATGGCGAACGCCTGGTTGTTGTTCATGCCCGCGAGGTAATCCATGCGGTCGGTGTAGGGTATGTATTGATAGGGCTGGAGGTTCTCGCCGATTTTTTCCTTGCAGCGATGCAGGTAGCCGATGTGCGGCACGGCGTCGATGACCATTTCGCCGTCGGTGCGCAGCACGATGCGGAGCACCCCGTGCGTGGAAGGGTGCTGGGGCCCCATGTTGACCAGCATCTCCTCGGTCCGCAGATCCTGCTGGGGCGATCCCTCGTAGTCGGGCAAAGTTTCGTACGTTGTACTGGTAAGAGTGTCGCTCAACGACTATCCTCCATTGGAGACAGGAACGTTCTCATCGTCATAAAACGGGCCACCCACTCACTCTAAAGCCATCGGGGCCTTCCCTGAATTTTGAGAAGGCCTGCACACAATGATATAGTAGGTTGAACGTCCCTGCACAGCAGGGAATGATTTCCGCTAAACGAAAGAAGTAGCGATCATGGATGGTCCGCGTTCAATCCGGGTGCTGCCCGATCTGCTGGTGAATAAGATCGCCGCGGGCGAGGTCGTCGAGCGGCCAGCCAGCGTGGTCAAGGAGTTGATCGAAAACTCGCTTGACGCTGGCGCGGCCCGCATTGCTGTCTCCATCGAGGAGGGCGGGGCCCGGCTCATCCGCGTCACCGACGATGGGTGCGGCCTGGACGCCGAGAACCTCCGCCTGGCGATTACGCCGCACGCGACAAGCAAAATTCAAAACGAAGACGATCTTTACGCTATTCGTACCATGGGTTTTCGCGGCGAGGCCTTGGCCAGCATTGGGGCCGTTTCTCACTTGCGGATGATTTCCCGAGTGCAGGGCGCAATCGAGGGGCACGAAGTCGTCGTGAGCGGCGATCGATTTGAAGCCCGTGGGGCGGCGGGTGGCCCCGAAGGGACAACCGTCGAAGTCCGGGACCTCTTTTTCAACGTGCCCGCAAGGCGCAAATTTTTGCGTTCGACGTCCACCGAGACAGGGCACGTCAACGAGCAATTCACGCGGCTGGCCCTGGCGAACCCCGATGTGGCATTTGCGATGACCTCCAATGGCAAGGCAACGCAAAATCTTCCCCCGGCGGATAACCATCTTCCGCGAATCGCAAAATTGTACGGCCCCGAACTGACCGAGGCGTTGCTTCCAGTCGAGCGCGAGGAGCGCGGCCTTCGGATTCTCGCCTACCTCGCCCCGCCGGTTCACTCCCGGGCGGCCGCTCAGTGGCAATACGTATACGTGAACGGGCGCTTTGTCCGAGACCGGTTCGTCCAGCATGCAATCCGAGAGGCGTATCGCGGCTTGATGGAGCCTCACCGTCACGGTGTCGTTTTCCTGTTCCTGCATATCGATTCCTCGCGCGTGGACGTGAATGTACATCCCACCAAGATCGAAGTGCGATGGGCCGACTCGAATCTGATTCATTCGCAGGTGCTCAGCGCATTACGCGAGACCTTGCAGCGGGCAGACCTGACGCCGGCCCTGAGAGTTCAGCGGCCTTCGCACGCACCCCTCGACGAGGCGGAGCAGGATCGAATTCGGCATGAACTTGCCTCGATCTTAAAAGCGACTGCGCCGGTCCAAGGTGGTAACTGGCCCAGAGCGCTTTCCGGTTCAGACGCCCCGCAAACACCTTGGAGCGGCAGGGTACCGGATTTGCCGTCGGGCGCACCAGGCAATGGATTTTCCTGGGACGGATGGCGGTCAATGTATGCGCCCGCTGCCCCGCATGAGCCCTCCGCCGGTGAGCCTGTGCAGACATTTTCACCGCGTCCTTTTGGAGTCCACCCAGACGATAGTCCCAGGCAAGCCGTGCAAATGCATAATCTGTACTTGGTGGCTGAGACCGACGAAGGCATCATGATTGTCGATCAACATGCCCTCCATGAGCGGGTGATGTACGAGCAGTTGCGGCAGCGTTTCACCGCCGGTCCCTTAGAGTCGCAGCGACTACTCCTTCCCGAGACCATCCGAGTGACCGCCGGACAAGCCGGCTTGCTCGAGAGCCACGCCGACTTGCTGACTCAGATGGGCATCGAAGTGACGCCCTTTGGCACTGACTGCGTCGCCCTTCATGCCGTCCCTGCGCTATTGCACGACATCGACGCGGCTTCCTTCTTGCGCGATCTGCTCGATCGCCTCGCCCAAAATGAGGCCCCGAATCACGCCGAAGCCTTGGTCCACGACCTGCTCGACATGATGGCTTGCAAGGCGGCGGTCAAGGCCGGCGACCCGCTCACCCAGCCGGAAATCAATTCCTTGATGCAGCAGCGGCACCTGGTGGAGAAATCGAGCAGTTGTCCGCATGGCCGGCCGACCATGCTGCGTTTCACCAAGGCCGAGCTCAACCGCCAGTTCAAGCG
>JBKJYI010000505.1:0-2908 GCA_046715855.1 Phycisphaerae bacterium | reverse complement strand
GTGCGGATGCGGTGTGGCCGATACCGATTCGGATGGCGATACGGTCGCGAACTGCATCGACGGCTGCCCGCTTGATCCGAGTACGTCCGATGCGGCCGATTGTGCGACAACGCCGGGCGGCGAGGCGCAGGCCGACTGGGACCTGGTCATGCTTCGCCTGGTGAATCGCGCACGTCTTGACCCGGCCGGTGAGGCCGCTCGGCTGGGTTCCAGCGTGGTTGACTCCCGCGTACCGGTTCCGCCGCTGACTTACGACCGCGCCACGGGGCTTGCTGCGACGAACCACAACACATGGATGCACCTGAACCTTGGCAACATCGCCACGACCAATGCACCCGATTCGTTCACGCACTACGAAACGGTGAACGGAGCGTCGACTGGTGCGGCGGCCACCAGCTCGCCGGGTTACACGGGTTCGACCTTGGGCGCGCGAATGACCGCGGCGGGCATGAGCTGGGGCAGTGTCGGTGAAAACATCCTGACTTCCTATTCGGGCAGCACGATCGCGATCAACGAAGCCAAGATGATCTCGAATCACAAGGGCTGGTGGGAAAGCAGCGGCCACCGCAACAATATGCTCAGTGCGAACTTCACGTCATTCGGGCACAAGGTTGAGAGCCAGGCTTTTCTTCCGCCGCGCGGTGGGCTCAATGCCCCAGTGGACAATATCATGTTCGCTACGCAAAACTTCGCCCGGCCGCTTTCGACTCCGCGAAATTACGTCTTCGGCGTGCTGTACGACGATGTGGACGGCAACAATATCTGGACGCCGCGCAACGTCGGCGACGCCAATCGCGAAGGGCTCGCGGGTGTGGCGTTTACGGTCCGAGTCGCAGGGACCGCAACGGTCGTCGCCACCGAAACGACCATGGACAATGGAGCGTTCTCGGCACGAGTCGCGGATGGAACCTACGACGTGCGCTTCACCGGTTCAGGCCTGCCGGGCGGCGTGCTCACGGTATTTGCGGTGACAGTTTCTGGTGCCAATGTCGATGTAGGCGACTGGGACATCGGGCCGTGAGGTATGTGGCGATATGGTGACGTGGTAATATGGCGATGTTGTAATGTGGTAAGTGCTGGCGCGCAAGTTACAGGATCGAAGCATGGGCTGAAGGTTGATTGAGAACCGGGGTGCCGCACTCCGGCCAAGTCGAGGATTCGAGACGGTAGAGCGCTGGGCATCGGGAACGAATTCTAATCTGATTCGTTATTTTCTACCTGCCAGCCTTCTTTGCCGATGAGTTTGACGAAGCGGCAGCCGATGGTGGCGGTTTCGATGATGCGGCCACCGGATTTGCTGGCCACGACGATGGTCTGATCGGTCGCGCCGCCGATGGGAATGACCAGCCGGCCGCCCTCGGCCAGCTGATCGATGAGCACCTGCGGGACGCGCGGGCCAGCCGCCGTGACCATGATGCGGTCGTAAGGCACGAACTCCGGCAGGCCCAGGGTCCCGTCGCCGCCGCGAAGTGTGACGTTTTTTATACCAATTCGCTCAAGAGTCTCTGCGGCGCGCTGGCGCAGAGCGTCGATGCGCTCGATGCTGCAGACATGCCGGGCGAGCTTGGACAAGATCGCGCATTGGTATCCAGAACCCGTTCCGATTTCCAGAACTCGGTGGTGCGGTTCAACGGAAAGCTGCTCGGTCATGTAGGCGACGATGTAGGGTTGACTGATGGTCTGGCCGTGATCGAGTGCGAGCGCTCGGTCGTCGTAGGCGTTGTGGCGCTGCAGTGGCGGGAGAAATTCCTCGCGCGGGATGGCCATCATGGCCTCGAGCACGCGCGGGTCGCGCACGCCCCGGTCGCGAATCTGCTGCTGAATCATTTTGCGGCGTGCGAGGAGAGATTCGGATTGCTCGGTTGATTCGCTGGGCATTTTGCGCCTCGGTTTCTGCGGCCGTACGCATTTTACGTCAGCCCCGCGAGCCGGTAAATTGCGATCGACTCACAAACCTTGGCCAGTCAACTCCGCCTCACTTATGGATGAGCGTCGGCATCTTGGATTGAACATCTAGCAGTCACTGCTCAACGCATCAACGCCCAATCCGGTGCGTATCGTCGGCGAAGTCTGATACGGACCGTGGTGCTCGAGCGTGCTCATGGCCAGATCGCCCGCGTCCAGCTCAAACGCGAGATCGTCCAGCAATTCACGCAGGCGGAAGCGATTGGCGGTAAGGTCTGTCGAAACTAATTCGGCGGCCTCGCAGAGGCGGCCCAGGATGCGATC
This sequence comes from Phycisphaerae bacterium, assembly GCA_046715855.1. Lineage (GTDB taxonomy): Bacteria > Planctomycetota > Phycisphaerae > UBA1845 > UBA1845 > CAZAMB01. Next base: position 679 of record JBKJYI010000505.1, on the reverse strand, counting down.
AGTGATATGTTCCTGAAACTCGAAACTCATGTTTGACGCGACCATGGTTTTTCTCCTTGTTCTTTCACAACTCCGATGCGTCCCGCTGCATCGACTGACGGGCATTGTGCCCGAGCCGGTGGAAGCATTGCTGAAAACCCGGTGAACGCAGCTTCACCGTGGAAACCCTAGCTTCGCCCCACCTTTTGGGTGCCGAACCGCTTTTTGCTGAATGAAACGCAGGTCACAACGATTTCAACGGCTATTCATCGGAAACCGACACAGTCTATTCGAGAGCAGGGCAACGAAGGCACTGCAAGGAAGTACAACGGGGTCGAAAGGAAACAATCATGGCAACGCAAACGAGAATGAACAACGACAGGGAAATGATGGACACGACGCACGCCGCCGAGCTCAAGGACAACCTCTCGGAGGTGGGTCAAAACATCCGCAAGGCGGTCTCGCAGACCATGCCCGCGGCCAAGGAAGTGTTCAACCGCATCAGTGATGACGTTGCTCAGCGGACGGTCACCATCGAGGAAGCGGTCGTGGATTACATCCGCGAAAAACCGCTCAACGCGGTATTGATCGGGGCCGGCTTGGGACTGATTTTTGGCTTTTGCCTGCGGCGCAGATAAACGTTATCGCCAATGTTGTTCCCTGCAATACGGAGCCCGGTCATCGCGGAGCGAGCCGGGCT
>JBKJYI010000504.1:0-3620 GCA_046715855.1 Phycisphaerae bacterium | reverse complement strand
GTCCAAATCGATGACGCGCGAGGGGTCGACGAAAACATCGGGCAGGAACTCGGTGGCCGCAACCACCCGGCCCTTGCGGTCCATGATCATGCCCCGCCGCGCCGGCACGATGGTGGCGCTGCGCCGCTGCTCCTCGGCGCGCACGATGAGCCGCTCGCGCATCGCAGTGTTGATGTACCAGAGCCTTCCGCCGAGCCCCAGCAGGAACACCATCAGGCAGGCCAACAGGAAAACCGCCATTCGCGGCCGGAATGGATTTCGCGGGAGGGGATCAGAAGTCACGGCGGGTTACTCCGTGCGGGAAGATTTTGATCGGGAAGAATTTCGCCCCGGCGTCTGAGCAGGCCGGGTCCGCTTATCCGAAGTCTGAACGGCGAGCCGCTCGACATTCTCCTTCTTGATTTCCTCTTTCGTGCCCGGCGGCACCAGCCCGGTCGCCAGGTACGTGGCCCGATCGTGGATTCGATCCGGCGCCCGCGCCCGGGCCACGCGCGTCTGCACGCCCCACAGTTCACTGCGCAGGCGCACCCACTCCGACTCCATGCGCAAGATGGAAGCCGCACTGCGGGTTTGCTCGGCGCGGAGATGCACGACCGCAAGGGCCAGCGAGGCAAACACGGCCAGCAGAGTTGCGCCCCGTCGAACGCTCAACGCTTGCGCTCCTTACTCTCCTTGCCCGCCGCTGCCAGGGCTACCGGAGCCGGCAGCTTGATGCGAACGCCCTCGCGAATTTTCTGCGGGTCGGGGAACTTGTCCTTATTGAGTTCGTAAACCTCCTGCCAGCGTCCTGCGTCGCCCAAATGCTCGCGGGCGATGCTGGCGAATCGATCGTTCTTTTTAACCTGGTACCACTTGAAGTTCTTCGCGCTCTTTTCGTTCTTGTCGTTCTCCGCGAGCGTGTCCGCGACTTTCTTTACCGGTACCTTTTCTGCCGCTGCTTTTTTCGGCGATTGCTTCTCAGGATTTTTCGCCTTGGCGTCCGCAACCTTTTCGGCATCGGCCGCGGGCGTGAGCTCGGGTTCAATCTTTGCCGTGAGTTGATTCTTTTCGGCGACCATCCCGGCCAATTTCGGAATCGTTAGCACCGTTCCCAACTTCACGTGGTTCATATCCGTCAGGATGCTTCGATTGGCATCGAATATGGTCTCGATCGCCTGCTTCGACCGCGTGCCATAGTGTGCCGAGGCGATGCTCGACAGCGTATCGCTGGCCTTCACCGTATAAGGCGTACCCTGCACGAGAACCTGTTGGTTTTTCGTTGAGCCTTGAGGCTCTGATTCGTTGATGGCGACCCGTCCGGGCGACCCCGTCGGTTCCGTGGTCGCCGTCATCCGCACCTGCGGATCGCTTCGCAGTACGGAATCCAGGCCCGGCGAAGAAGTTAAGGCCTTTTCCAGTTCGGTGTTCACACTTTTGGGGGAAGGAACTTCGACCGGCCGGGTGTTTTGAGCGAGGGCTGATTCGTGATTAAGGCGTGTCGGTTCAGGATTTCTAGCCGGCGGAAGCTGCGCACCCGTAGGCGGCGCGGGATCATTCACAGCCTGCGGTGGATTTTGCGGAGCGTCCGCGTTGGCGAGCGCGTTATTCGCCGACGGTGGTTGAACCGCTGGGCGGTTCGGCGTCCGATTCCCATTGCGTTTCGCATTAACTGCCTGATCGCTGGCCGAACCCTGTTTGCGCTGAACCAGCTTCGGAAGATCGAGGGCACCCTCCGGCAGGAATGAATTCGCCAGCCCCGGCGGGCCCTTGGCCCCCCGATTCGCAAGGATCACGGCGAAGCAAATGATGAATGCCAGACCCGCCAGCAAACCAACCTTGGTTTCTCGAGCCATCCCTCGTGTCCTCCCTGACCGTAGGTGCTTTTAGTCTATCGGCACGACCAAGCTGCCCAGTGCCATGTTTGCCCAACTCCTATTGGTTGGGTGCCATGCCCAAGCCCAGCCTCATCGGGCGCCGGCATGCAGGCCGCGCGACATGGCGGCGCTTTGCTTGGCCATGCCACTCCTCCATCTACCTGGCAGAATATGATTTTCGAGTCCGCGTTTCCAGTCGCCGTTTCCCACGGTCGACGACCGTCATACCCGCACCGCTACCCGAAGCTTCGCACTGCGCGAGCGCGGATTCCGCCTGCGTTCCTCTTCGTCCGCCACCAGAGGCTTTTTCGTCAGAATCGTATAAATTCCTTCTGTCTTCCTCTTGCGAAAATCCAATTTCACGGGTTTGTCCTCGTTGCTGTGAAAGGCGATCACCCCGAACCGCCCGCCGGACCGCAACACCTTGGGTGCAGTTGCCAACAACGCGTTCAAATTTCTCAATTCCTGGTTGACGGCCATTCGCAGAGCCATGAACGTCTTGGTGGCGGGATGAATCTTCGATTTCCGCGATTCTGGATCGACCCCCAGCGCCTCCGCGATTACCTGAGCCAGCCGTAGCGTGGTTGTGATCCGGGAATCGCGTCGTGCATCGCAGATACGTTTCGCAATGCGGCGCCCTCGAAACTCCTGCGCGTTCTGAAAGAGTAAATCGCCGAGGTCTTGCTCGCGCAGGCTGTTTATCAGTGTTGCCGCGGTCACTTTGAGCCGTGGATCGAGCCGCATGTCGAGCGGGCCCTCCCGCTGAAATGAGAGCCCCCGCGCTGCATCGTCTAGCTGCGTCGAGCTGATCCCCAGGTCGGCCAGCAGGACGTCCACCCCCGCCATACCCAGCGATGCCAGCGTTTCTTCCAACTCGGCAAAATTCGCGTGCACCAGTTCCACCCGGCATTGCAACTTCGCCTCATCAAGCCTCTGCCGCGCTCTGGCCAGGTTCGCCGGGTCCATTTCCAGCCCGATCAGCACGCCCTCAGGACCAAGCCGCTCCCCCAAAAGCCTGGCATGCCCGCCCAAGCCAAGCGTAGCATCGACAACCACATCCCCGGGTTGGGGGTCCAGCAACTCCAACACCTGCTTAGGAAGCACGGGGACGTGGCCGACGTCCGAACCCCGAGCGCCAGCGACCGGCGGTTGACCCTGCACTAACCCCTGGGCCTCGGACTCATTACCGGCTGGCATCGATCGCTTTCAAATATCGCGTAATTTGATCGATGTGCGAAAGGTCGTGTCCGGCATTCATCTTCAGCATCAATCCCAGCGATTCCTCGCCGCGTTCGCTGTGCCGGCCAAATCGCTTGAGATCGCCAGGGGTCATACGCATCCAAAGCTCGATGTTAGCGGCGCGCAGGCTTCGGAACATGGTCAGCAAATCCTTTGGCTCCCGCTCATTGTGTCGCTGCCCGGCCACCCACAGATCCTGGTCCATGCCCAGGATCACCGGCTTATCCTCGCTAAGAATGAGCCGAATTCGGAATCCGTAGACCCACTCCGAATCGCTCCAGTGCCCGATGATCTCATTGGGCGTCCACTTCCCCGCAAACGGCCGCGTGCGCATCACCTCCGCCGGATGCTTGTTCACGAAAGCCGCGACAATATCCGCAGTCTTGCTCAACACTTCGATCGGCTCGCGATCGCCCAGCAAACCAAGCAGCTTCTGCTGATACGCGGCGCTATCCCCTTTTTCGATAATCGATGCAGTGGCGGCCATTAATCCCTCCTAAGGGAGCCGCGAACTTCAGTTCGCGCGGA
>JBKJYI010000503.1:0-16018 GCA_046715855.1 Phycisphaerae bacterium | reverse complement strand
TCATGGTTTGGTTCACGACTACGGGAGAATTCAGAACGACGATCGCGAAGCTCCCGCCTCCGCCCCGTCCGCCCATACCCGGCTCTCCACCACATCCTCCACCCCCGCCTCCGCCACCGGCACCGCTCGTCAACCAGCTGCAATTGGTGCAAAAAGTGTTCGTTCCGCTAGCCGTTCCACCCCCGCTTCCGCCGCCACCGCCTCCGCTGCCAGGCGCACCAGCCGCGCCGCTTCCGCCGGTAGGGGGTGTGTACGCGCCCGAGCCACTTAGGTTTCCAAGCTGCAAGGCCGCAGAACCATTTGAGCCGAAAAGTCCATCGCCCCCCGGAGCCGCGACGGGGGGTGCATCCCCTCCGTTGGCGCTCCCAAGGTTGCTGCATGATCCGCTACCCCCACCTGAGCCTCCACTTGCACCCAGGGATCCCTCGCCGTCACTACCGGCGATGCCAGGACCTGTTACGCCCACGCCGGCAGCGCCTGTTCCGCCCATCGTGCCGCATGCGGACGTGCCGCCCGCGCCCTCGCCTATGCCGGATGCTGACCCACCAACTCCGCCTTCCATACCGGCGGCTCCGTTGACCAGGGAAGGCCCGCTGGCGCCGGCACCTGCCCGGATGTCACAGTTCTGAATGGTCAATCCGCCCTGCGATGCTATTACAAGCACTCCAATGCTTGATTCGGCCTCACTCTCGGCCGTGACCCCTACTGCGTTCGCGGCAAAAATCCGCAGGAGCTGGATTTCAGTCGGTTGGGTCAGGCTCGCGCCCGTGACCGCGACCGCCGTCGGGCTGGTTATCGTCGTGAGGTTTGTGAGCGCACGGGACCAGCCGCTCGACGGGTCGTAGCCGCCGAAGACTCCCACCCCGTCGCCAAGGGTGACGGATTCGGCATAGGTTCCCCTCGATACATACACGTCTTTTCCCAAGGCGAGCGCTTTTAAAATCCCGGCTTGGATCGTTTTTTTGGGCGACGCCATGGTGCCGGGATCGTCATCCTCGCCGAACGGCGAGACAAAAATCGCCGTAGAGAATGTCCCGTCGATTCCGTCGCAATTCTGGTCCGTGAATGTGTCATCCGGCTCGTCTGGAGCCGACGGGAACACGGCCGGATCAGCATCATCGCAGTCCTCGAAATTCGAGACATACCCTTGCGGGGCTGAACATCTTGCCACCATTTGCTGCGGATCGCCAAAGCCATCGCCGTCGGCATCCCGATACCAGGTTGAGAGACCTGGGCTCGGGGGTTCATCGATCATTCCATCGCAATCATTATCCAGCCCGTCGCAGACTTCGGGATTGCAATCGAACGGGCCGGTGAAGCTGATCGAAAACCACTGGTAATCATCCAGGTCCACGTCGCAATCGCCGTCGACGTCGACCAGCGGTCGGCCCGCCGCGTCAACGGGTGCGCCGGACGGGGTGTTCGGACAAATGTCTACTTTGTCTGGCACGCCGTCATAGTCGCTGTCATCAACCTGGGCGGACGCCGGTTGCAACGCGGGCGATGCGCCGAGCACCAAACACCAAAATAAGGCGGTCAACATCTTGGGGGCCTCCCGCAAATCACGTCCCGACTGTCTTCCAGAGCGCATCTTGGAAAATCCTTACCTTGCCCTCGCTTCCTGAAGGGACGAGGGTACACTAAGACGCATTCATTGCGACCAAGAAGGGTATCTACTTTCGCCGCCGCCCTGCATCTTTGCTGAACGAATGACTCATCACGGCACTGGTTCGCGGTGTTGGAGGTATCAACAGAGCGCGGCATAGGTCGCAACCGTCAGAAGTTTAATCCTAATCTTTCGCCGAAAGAAATAGAAGTCGTCTGAGAGAGTTACGGCGTATCTCCCGTCCGTCCCCGATGCGACGCGGTCACTCTCGGGTCTCATAACGATCGTGACTTGGCCTTCGTATATAGGACGCACCGCTACGGAGACGGCGGCCTTCCCGCCCATATCGCCTTCGATTACTTCAAATAGGCCAGGGCGTGGTCGTTCCCCCCGTCCATCGCCACGGTGAGCCGCCGCCCGTTTGCAACTTCGGGGACCTGAATGACACGAACCACGTCGGCGTAATCCGTGTCTTCCGGGCTGAGCCGGGCAAGGTGATTCGGCGCTTGCATGAAGAATTCTTCGTTGAAGTGGCTGCCCGGCTCATCGGGATACAGCGGCAGGTAATGGATGTCTGCCTCCACCAGATCCTGGAAGAAATGCGTTCCGAAGGATACTTCTGGGGCGAAGCCATCTTTGTGCCGCGCGACCTCGATCAACAATCGGCAGCGATTGATATCCGCATAACGGATCGGAACCCCCAGCAGGATATCATTGCTACCCCAACGCCCCGGACCAATCAGGATGAATGACTTCGGCGGAAGCGCGTGGTTCACATGTCCAACTGCCCGCGCAACCTCGTTTCGCTTCTGGCGCGTGGCCAGGGCGTCATAGGCGGCCGGGTCCACGTAGACGATGTATTCGATTCCCTCGAGCAAACCTGTCCGCACGTAGCGATGCGCATCGAAGATGATGTCGGCTTGGGGCACTCCCGGGGGAACTTTGACCGGTGCAACCTCTTTGGCCTGTGATTGAGTGCGGCATTGCAGGAGGTAGAACTTTTCTCCGTCGCAGGCGAATTCCACATCGACCGGCATGCCATATTCCTGTTCGAGCTTTTGCAGCATTCCCCGCACGCGCGGTACAAAGGGCGTTTCCCGCAGAAGCTTGTCGAACGAGATGCAAAGTTGCGACGGATCCGCGTCCACGTGCAACCCCGTAGGAGGATAAATATCGCCGTCGCGGTGCAGCGAAACGATTTTATCGAGCATGGGAAAATCCATGCCATGGGCAAGCAGCTCCTGGAGGCGCACCGTTCGAAGTCGGTTTTTTTTGAGGTCGATGACGTCGATATTGTGCTGAGCACAACGCAGAATATCCGTCACCGACGATTCCGGCCTGAGCGTAGGGTGACCCAGGGCCACCATCCGTGGGTAATCCGCGCCGCTACGATCCACAGCGCGCGTGCCAAGCCCCATGACCAGTCGCAGCAGGCCATCCTCGCGCTTGATACGCGGCGACCAGCGATATTCGTTCCGCGAAAACCCCACCCCGGCGAACGCCGGCAAAAAAAAGTCGCCAAACTTGAAACCCACGACTTTCTGAATCAGCACTGCCATCTCTTCCACATAATCAATCAAGTTATGCTCGCGCCGGTACAGGATCGGGTCGGGCGCCATGATGCTTGCATACACTTCGGCGATCGCCCCCAGCAAAATACGCAGGCGCTGCTCCAGGCTGCTCCCCTGGTTGGCCACGAAGACACTGGCGTACTTGCCGCAAAACGCAGTGCCCAGGCGATCCTCCAGGAGGCTTGATGAGCGCACAATGAGCGGGTGGTTTCCGATCTGACCCAAAATCCGCCGCAGCTCATGGACCACCTTGAGGGCGAATTCCCCGTTGCGAAAAACGCCCTTGATCAGCGGGTATTCGCGGGCGACCTCGTCGATCGGCTTGTATTTCTGGCTTTGGTATTCGTCGAGCCGGTTGAGCCGGATGAAGTCTTCGACCACGTCGCTCCGGAGGTACCAGGATTCCGGTATCGCCAGTGGCAGGTAGCCGTTGGATTCCTTTTCCGCGGAAGCGAGTATCCGATGAGCGAGCATCATTCCGCCGGCTTTTCCGCCGATTCGGCCTATCCCCGTATCGCTGCCCACCATGCGTTTTGCAATCTCTTCGAAGTCGCGAATTTGCAGATGGTTTTTGGCGATGGCAATGAATTCAAGTTGATCGCTCACCAGGTGACGCGTAAGGGCTACCCGCGTGCCCATCACCTCTGCCGGCGCCAACCGCGTTTCCCCCATCGGCAATTTGCAAAAACGTTGAATCATCTCTGACAGGTCGCGAAAAGAAACATTTCCGCGGCTGGCCGAAGTTTCGAGATTAAAGACTTCCTCGCGCTTGAGGGTGAGATTCACCAGGTCGTCGATGTCGGCAAGCGAGAAATGCTTGCTCACATAGTCGCGAATAATGGCTTCAACGTGGACCCGCTCGCGGGCATCCCAACGCGGACGCTCGGGCTGATTGGGATCGTGCTGGGCTTCGGCCACTCGCTCCCCGGCCCGCACCCGCGCTTGATCGTGGATTTCGTCGATCGAAGCGATCCCGCGTCGATGCAGCTCCATGAGGAGTTCGCGATGAATTCGCTCGGCAAGGTGCGGGCGCGCTTCGATGTGCTCGTTTAAGCGCTGGGAAACGACCTCGGCAGTGGGGGGGTCATTCACGGCAATCGTATTGGGCTCGCTCATTCCTGCAGCATATTCTCGCCGATGTTATGGCTCCGCAAGTTGAAGTGGTATTGCTTCCCACTCAGCTTCGGATGATAACCAACATCAATGAGCCAATTTGACGATCAAGCGTTCGCCCACGCCGCCCAACGTCTTACGAGCTGGCGAAGGCCCGTACTCATCACGCACGCCAAGCCAGACGGCGACGCCATCGGCTCTTTGCTTGCTCTGCGGGACCTTATGCAGGCCCGGGGGATCCAAGCGACTCCGCTACTGTTTGAACCATTCCCGACCCGTTACGCGTTCCTTGCCGACCCCACAGATTTCGGATTCGGCGATGCCGACCGCGCGTCGGCTGTTCTTGCGGCCGCGGATTCGGTGATCGTCGTCGACACCTGCTCCTATAGCCAGTTGGAACCGGTAGCCATTTGGCTAAAGGAGACCTCGATCCCCAAGCTGGTCATCGACCATCACAGCACTCGCGACCCAATCACGCAAAATCTCCTGGTGGATGAGTCCGCTGCCGCGACCTGTTTAATCATTTACGAACTTGCGCAGGCTTGTGGCTGGCCCATCGACCAATCCATTGCATCGAGTCTCTTTGTGGGCCTGTCCACGGATACCGGTTGGTTTCGCCATTCCAATACGGATGCCCGCGCTTTGCACGCAGCCGCCGAATTGATTTCGAGCGGGGTCAAGGCCTACGAATTGTTCGAAGCACTCTACCAGCAGGATTCCGCAAGCCGGATCCGCCTTCTGGCCGAGGCATTGCAGACGATGGAATTGCAGTGTGGCGACCGCGCCGCCGTGATGACGCTCTCGCGCGAGTCTTTTGTCCGCGCCAAGGCCACTCCGGCCGACACCGAGGACATCGTCAACGAACCGTTGCGAATCGCCTCCGTAGTGATTTCGGTGCTCTTGGTGGAGCAGGATGATGGTCAAATCCGCATCAATCTCCGCAGCAAAGCACCCGACCGGCTCGGCGTCCGCGCGAACATCGACGTGGCTGCCATGGCCAAAGAATTTGGTGGGGGGGGCCACCGCCACGCCGCCGGTGCAAGAAGTAGGGAACCCTTAAACTTTGTACGAGAATCGATTATTGCAAGACTCCGCCTTGCATTCACGACCGAACCCAATCCTCAATCATAAGCGAGGAAACTCGCGAAAAATGCTTGGTATTGTGCGTAACAAGAATTGCCTTATGGTTCAGCGCCAAGGACGCAATAAGCAAATCCATCTCTCCGATCAGAGTACCTCGCAGCTTCAACTCATGTCGGATACGTCCATACGTTTTCGCCGCGAACTCATCGAAAGCTAAAACGGTAATTCTTGCTGTTAACTCATGCAATCGAGCCAGATTGTCTATCGCCTTACGAGATGCATGGATGCCGTGATGCAATTCAGCCAGTACCGGCGTGGAAATGACGGTACTTGGTCCGGCACAAGCGATTTGCTCGGCGACATGCAAGTCGCCACGAAGGAATGCGACGACAGTGCTCGTGTCAAGATGGTGCATCAAAATCCGGCACTGAACGAACGGGTCGGGTTTCGCGTTCTTTCAGAATCTCCTCGAATATAGAGTCGAGCGACTCATCCTGCCAAGCGCCGCATAACTGCAAAATGCTATTTTTGAAGTCTGCGACCGATACTGGATTCGACTCTAGTTGCACGGTGACCTGCGTTCCGGGCGGCAGTCCGATATCCTTCTCCAGATCGATGCGCTTTCCATGAATGATTCCATTTAGGTTCAGGATCACCTCGACTCCTTCCCGATCGCACCGTTTAATCTTGCTGAATTTTACCTATGTTTCTGCAATTAGTCGAGAGCCATCCTTTGTTCAACTCCTTTTAATTGCCCAGCAATTACTCGATTGTCAGAGACGGCGACAAGGTCCGCAAACTTGATCTCATACTCACTTGCCCCGCGGCGGCCGCCACGACTTTATTGATAGATGCGATCACGTAATCTGGCGTATCCGTGAAGAGTTTTTCGGGCGCGCCCGCGTCGCCTTGCAGCCGGATGCCCACGTTCAACGGGATTTCGCCAAGGAAGGGCACCCCCAACTCCTTCGCAGAGGTCTTCGCGCCGCCATGGTCGAAAAGCTCATCGCGGTGGCCGCATTTGGGACAGAGGTAGTAGCTCATATTCTCAATGATGCCAAGGCATGTCACATTAAGCTGCTCGTACATCCGCACGGCCCGCCGCGCATCGATCAATGCGACGTCCTGCGGAGTGCACACCACCACCGCGCCGGTGAGCGGAATCTGCTGGGCTAGGGTGAGCGGCACATCGCCCGTGCCCGGCGGCAAATCGACGATCATATAATCAAGTTCGCCCCATTCGACCTGTTCCAGAAACTGCTTGACCACTCCGTGCGCCATCGGACCCCGCCAGATCAGCGGCTTATCACGTTCCACCATGAACCCGATGCTCATGATCTTCACCCCGCCCGCCAGTGGGGGGACGATCAGGTTGCCGGAGACTTTTGGCTGATGACCTTCAATTCCGGTCATAGTCGGAATGCTCGGACCGTACACATCTGCGTCCATGAGTCCCACTTTGGCGCCCATGCGGTGCAACCCATAAGCGAGCAGCACCGCCACGGTGCTCTTACCAACCCCGCCTTTGCCCGCGCCCACGGCCACGATGTTCTTGACCAGGGGAAGCGCCCCCGACGCCGGACGGCTCGACCGCACCTGGGCACTCCATTCGATCTCCACGGACTCCACACCGGCCAGACTCTTCAGTGCCCGGTCCACATCCGCCTGAATTTGATCTTTCATCGGGCAAGCAGGGGTCGTAAGTTCGAGCATCAGCTTGATCGCGCTATCCGCAACCGTGATGCCCTTGACCATGTTGAGTGACACGATATCACGGTGCAGTTCGGGGTCTTTGACGCCGCGCAGCTTTTCCAGCACCTGGGCTTCTGTTACCTGAGCCATGTTGTTTCCCTTGCAATAGTCATCCGCGACCGGAATCGTGCCGGAAGCCAGCAATCTCTGCCCTATGGTCCATCTTATGCTTCATTCGGGCAAGGTTGTCAGAAGGGAAAGGGCGCCGTATGCTCGTCGGGCAGTTTTTAGCTGGAGCCAATTACAATGAAGATTAGAGCGCTAATAAGAATTTTGGTCCTTGGTTTCGCCCTTTGTACGTCGAATCTTCTGAGTGTCCGGGCCGACGAAGTCGCAGACAAAATCGCGGAACTGAAAAAGCTTAGAGAAAAAATCCCTTCGCTCCACATGGTCTCCCTGTCCGTCTCCCGTTCACCGACTGGAACGCGAGAATCACACATTGAGATGTGGGAGAAAAACGAGGATGGCAAACATAAGCTTCGCCGGCTGGCAACAGCCAAGACTGATCCGGGAACCTCCAAGGAGCAGACGGCAGCCCCCATCCTGATGGTCAAAGACGGCAAGACGGCCTGGCGGGAAGTTGACATGGGTGATGGAACGACGTCGAAAAAATTGGTCTTCAAAGGCAAGGCCGAAACCCGCACTGAATACACCGACATGGAGCCGCTCCTTAGCAACGGCGTCGCCAAAATCAGCAGCGCCGAGAAGGTGCTCGATCACCCCTGCGTGCTTCTGGAAATCCGCGAGAAAGCGAATCCCGACGACATCATCGCGTCCTATTGGATTAGCGAACGCAACGGCCTGATCCTCAAGAGCGTCGTCGAAAGCGCCGGTACAACCATTACCGAGACAAAAATAACCGAGTTGAAGCTCGACGAAGAGATTCCAGAGTCCCAATTCGCATACACCCCGCCTCGAGACGCGCAGATTATCGAGAATAAGTAGGCGGACCAGAATTTCGCAGCAAAACTGTTCGTCCTCACACCAGCCCAGGCGCTCATTTCTATGGTTCCCACACGACGCTGGCGGCTTATCGGGATGGTCACCGTCGGCGTCGCCATCTTGCTGGCGGGCCTGGGAATTCTTCTCTCCCGGCAACAAGTCAAGGACTTGACCGGAAGGCTATCCTATCAGCTTTACCTCCGTGCCGAGCAAATTCGCCAGCAAGTCGCAGACGACATGCGGGCCAATGTCCCGTCTCTGGCGCCGGACGAACGCACCGGCGTGAGGGCCGAAGATCTGGTCGAACGATACATCACGCCGTTGTTGCCCAACGATGGGACCTTGCAGGTTACGCGAGAATCCCATTTCGACGCCCCCTGGTCCGTGCCACTCTTCGGGCCCTTTACCGGGTGGTCCATCGCGCCGACCCCGCGATTCGTCGAAGAGCAGCGGCGAACAATCTGGACGCAGTCCGCCACCTACATGGGTGTCACCGTCCTGGCACTCGGCACTTTGATCTGTGCGATGTGGTTCATGATGCGGCTCGTTCAGCGGGAAATCTCCCTAGCCGAGCTCAAGTCGAATTTTGTGGCCGACGTCTCCCACGAGCTCAAAACGCCTCTGGCCCTGATCCGCATGTACGCCGAAACACTTCAGTCGGGACGCATTCCCGGCGAAGAAAAAAAGCAGGAATATTACGAAGTGATTGCCCGCGAAAGCACCCGGCTTACGAACTTGATCAATGACATTCTCGACTTCGCCCGCATCGAGGCCGGGCGAAAAGAATACGTCCTCCAGCCAACGGATGCCGGCAAGGTGGTCCGGGAAACGTATGAGGCATACCGTCCGCAACTGGACCATCATGGTTTTGAACATCGACTCGACATCGCAACCGGGCTGCCGCGCATCGACGCCGACGCGGATGCGCTGTCGCAAATCCTGGTGAATCTCATTCAAAACTCGATCAAGTATTCGGATGACGACAAGTTTCTTGGCATTGAGGTCACTGGCGACGTCCGGCGTGGACGAACCGGCGTGCTCATTTCCCTTCACGATCGAGGAATTGGAATCCGACCCGAAGATCGGGCACGGCTCACGGAGGGGTTTTTCCGGTCGCAGGACACGCGAGTGCGGCAACAGGGGGGCACGGGCCTGGGCCTGGCATTGGTCAAGCGTATCGTCGAGGCCCACCATGGCACGCTGGACATTGAATCCCGTCTGGTCAAAGGAAGCACATTCCGAGTTTTTCTCCCGGCATCGGCTGCACCGACCGACAGGACCTGAAACAATAGATTCATGCCCCCTACCATCCATTTTTGACGTCCTATAATGTATGTTATGTTGACGTTTGTTATAAGACGTTGGAGGGCGGCCTGCGGGAAAGGGGGTTTCACACGATTTTTTCGCCGGTCAGCTATTCCGCGGCGCCGTGCGATTGCTTTGGGGAGATGCATCCGGACGGCATCAAAGTTGTTCCTCACGTCTTTGCCATGCGCCGGGAGGGACTCGAACCCCCGACCGTCGGATTAGAAATCCGATGCTCTATCCAGCTGAGCTACCGGCGCGGTCGTGCCCCAAAGACTTGGGGACGTGGAATTATCGTAATCAAAAACACACGCGCCTGCACAACACTACGACTTAACAGCGGGCAGCCAGGAGTTGGCCGTAAAGTGAATCAAGCTGATTAACCATTCGGTCGGCATCAAATTCCGCCATGCAATGGACCCGCCCATTGCGGCCAAGCTCTCGCCGAAAGTCTGCATCGGTGGCGAGTCGAACAATTGCCTCGGAAAGCCCATCGACATCACCGAGTCGAACGAGGATTCCCGTTCGCTCGGGTAAAACGACTTCGGGCGCGCCGTCATTATCAAAACTGATCGCCGGCACTTCAGTCAGCAATGCCTGAACCACGGCTCGCGGAAGACCTTCCCAGCGCGACGCGTGAATCAGCATGTCGAAACCGTTGATCAATCGCGGCACTTCACCGGGGGGCACCAGCCCGAGCATAATGACGCGCTCGCGCAACCCCAGCCGATCGAGTTCGCGTTCGTACCGCTTGCGATGCGCACCCTCGCCAACCCAGACAAATCGCAGACCCGGCGCGCGCTTCAGCGCTGATGGCATGCCGGCGATGATCTCTTCATATCCCTTATTTTCGAAAAGCCGCGCCACCGTCCCCACCACGATTTCATTATCTGACACGCCCCAGGCTGCACGAACGCTGCGCCGGATGAATTCATCAGGCGCAAATCGTTCAACTTCCAACCCAGATCGAATGGTGACCATTTGATCCCGCGATCCAATTCCCGCCGCAACGGCCTGTTCGATCATCGCATTCGCCACAGTCACAATTTTGCCAGTATGCCGTGCTGCGTGCTGCTCCAAGATGCGATATCCCGCGCGCGTCCACCAAGGCTGGGTGCGGTTGAAACTCATTCCGTGAATGGTGTGCACGACCACGGGCACCTCCGCCCTTGCACAGGCCTCTCGACCCACGATTCCCGCCTTGCTGCTATGAGTGTGCACCACATCGGGCTTTATCTCCTGAAAAAGAGCGAACAATTCACGGTAGGCTCGCCAATCATCAAGGGGCCGCACCGCCCTTCGCATCGACGCAAGCTCGATACACCGCGCGCCGCTCTCGCGTGCCGCTTGCCAGAGCGAACCTTCCGGGCCCGTCTCGCTTCCGGCTAGGAGGGTCACGTCGTGTCCCTTTGCCGCAAGGCCGCGGCAGGTAAGGACCGTGTTCTCTTGTGCGCCCCCGATGATGAGCCGGGTAATGACGTGGCAAATTCTCATCGGCACGGTCGCGATTTTTAAAACAGTTGAGGTTGGGCTGCGTTTTGAGGCTGAGCTGTGTTCGATGTTTCCGCTTTTGAATCGTCTGGCCGCAGAAGGTGCGTCGGGTACCGAACCCAATTCAAGCATAGCCCATGCGCAGGCGCAGTCGAACCTGCTTCCCGCCGATCCCTGCCTGCGAGAATCCGCGCCACCTCGTCAGGTTTCCACGCCCCCCGCCCGACATTGAGCAACGTCCCCACCATGTTCCGCACCTGCCGATAAAGAAACCCGCTGCCCTCCACGTCAATACGCACTTCGTCCAGATGGCGTTCGGTCTGGCAGCGAAAGATCGTCCGCACCATGCACTCCCGCTGCCCTCCCGCTCCCGTCATAGCCGCAAAATCCATCTCGCCTACGAAATAAGCTCCGCCCTCGTTCATGGCTGCAATGTCCAAGGGGCTCCAAAAATGGAAAGCATACCGCTGCATGAATCTCTCAACCGGACGGTGCCGCGAGTTGAATATTCGATATCGGTACAGTTTGCTTTCCGCGCTATAGGTGGCATGAAACTCAGCATGGACCTCGCGCACCTCGAAGATGGACAAGTCCGACGGGAAGCGCGAGCTGATCGAGTGCTGCAGTTTCCCGCAGTCCAACTCGCAAGTCGTATGAAAGTTCGCCACCTGACCAGCCGCATGCACACCGGCATCGGTGCGCCCGCTGCCGATCAGGTCTACGGGATGGCGAACTGTCCGGCGGATAGCCGCCTCCAGCACTTCCTGAACCGTTCTCTGGCCGACCTGGGTCTGCCAGCCGTGGAAATCGGTGCCGTCATAGGCCACATGAAAACAAATATTGCGATGCACACGGTGCATACTACCCGCACTATCGACCAGGTCTAAGTGTTCTCCCGTTCTTTCATCCTCGCCTCATTCATCCGCTCGACCATAAAAGCCTTGGGCACTTGCACGGACGTTCCCACCCATCGAAAGGACAATTCATGAAGGCAGCATGCTGGTACGGAACAAAGCAAATCAAAGTCGAAACCGTCCCCGATCCCAAAATCCACCACCCCACCGACGCAATCATCAAAGTAACCGCCACCGCCATCTGCGGCTCCGACTTGCACATCTACAACGGCTACGTCTCCGAAATGAACAAGGGCGACATTCTCGGCCACGAGTTCATGGGCGAAGTTGTCGAAGTCGGCAGCGCCGTACGCAAAGTGTCCAAAGGCGACCGGGTGGTGGCTTCCTGCACCATCTCCTGCGGCGAGTGCGAATATTGCAAGAAAAACCAGTGGTCGTTCTGCCCCAACACCAACCCGCTCGGCGAAATCCAAAAGAAGCATCACCACACCGTAACCGCCGGAGTGTACGGCTTCTCCGCCATTTACGGGGCGTACGCAGGCGGCCAGGCCCAATACGCCCGCGTGGCTCATGCCGACGTCGGCCTGCTCAAGGTGCCCGCAGGACTCCCCGACGAGAAGGTCCTTTTCCTCTCCGACATTTTCCCCACCGGCTTCATGGCCGCCGAAAATTGCAGAATCGAACGAGGTCAAAACGTCGCCGTCTGGGGTTGCGGACCCGTCGGCCAGATGGCCATGCTCAGCGCTCGCCTCCAAGGCGCCGGCAAGATTTTCGCGATCGATTACATCCCCGAACGTCTGTCCCTGGCTCGTGAATGCAACCGTGCGCAGATAATCGATTTCTCAAAGTCATCCGACGTGGTCGAAGAACTCCGTCATCACACCGACGGCGAAGGCCCGCACTGTTGCATCGACGCCGTCGGTATGGAGGCCCACGGCTCAGCCGTCTCTCGCCTGATGAATAAAGTGTCGGAGTCAGTGGGCTTGCAAGCGGATCACCCCATTTGCGTACAGCAAGCCATCAGCGCCTGCCGCAAAGGCGGGACGGTTTCAATCGCCGGCGTCTACAACGGGCAGGCCGACCCACTCCCGCTTGGGCTCGCTTTCGCCAAGGGCCTCACCCTGCGCATGGGCCCCGTACACATTAACCATTACATGAAGCCGCTGCTGGACCGCATCGTCAGCGGCGAGGTCGATCCCTCATTCATCGTGACCCATCAACTAAAGCTCAACGACGCACCGAAAGCATACGAACTCTTTGACAAAAAGCAGGATCATTGCATCAAGGTAGTGATGCGCCCAAACTGATCGAGAAGGTCTAACGGCGGCTGCGGCGGAACATTCCACCGGCGATTCCGACCAGCAGCAGGCCGAGCGTGGCCGGCTCCGGCGCAACCTGCACCATCAGATCATCAATGCCCACGTCCTTCCGACCGCTGTCCGAGAACACCAGCCGATCAACGGGCGACGGAAAAGTCAGCCATCCGCTGTCAAAAGTTTCTTCCCCTTCATTTCTAGCCACGGCGAAAACCTCGACATTACCGTTGAACGCGCGCATGTTGAAATCTTCGCCAAGCGTCGGATCCAACACATGCCCTTCGAACTGAACCCCGATAATCGATACGTCGTCAAAGACGATCTCAAAATCGCCGCGGTTGAGCAACTGCAAGGATGTCGCAATGAACAGATCGGTCACTCCGCTCGGAATCGAAGTCTCATCCGTGACCCGCGCCCCATCGGTCTCAACGGTCGAGCCGTAAATCGCGGTCATGTACTCGCTGATGGAATTGTCCCTATTGCGATTTTCCAATGAATTGAAATCGAAATGGAACATCTGCGCGGACGCGTCGGAAATGCCCGCAACGACTGCAATGATCGCGCAAAAAAGCTGCAATTGCATCTTCAAAAGCCCCTCCCTCTACCTCCTCCTCAAAGGACGAGAACACGAGCCTGAACCTCGTGCCTGCCCCTGCGTTCTTTCAGTGATAAACCGGTCCCCTGCCCTGTGAAATGATTAGTATACTGACTTGAACAATCATGATCAACAAACAATGAAAGATCCAAAAAAGCGCGTTTTTGACCTTCGCAAGGCAATATTCGGTCACAAAAGTCCTATAAACTACGGAGTTGGGGAACGCACTTCAAAGAAGTCGAACTCGGCTGGAACTCGTTCGTCACAGCTCGACGAGCAGGCTTCGGCGATCAAAGTCCCAACTCCGACATTGACAGTCGCAGAAAGGTCGTTGGTTAGCGTACCCACCGCCGTAAAGCTCACTCCATCGGTGCTGAATGCCCCGGTATAACGATTATCTTCCCGCTCAAGCCGCAAGAAAATCGTCTGCAAATCCGAACGGACTAAGGCACGACCCCGCTCGACCCCCGGTCCACGGTCCGCCAGCATGAGCACTCCTCGAAACCCCACTTGCCCGATCTCTGAAACGCCCAGGAGCACCGTCCGCCCGTCCTCGCCTTGGACCACGACTCCGGCCGACTGCAAGTCGGTGATGGTTTGAAACTCAAGCTTGGTCAACACGACGAAATCGCCCTCGCGCTCACGCAGCAGCACGGTACTGGCCGCCTGCTCTCCGGCAGGAATGTCGCTCGGCGGGAAAAGTGTGAGGAATCCGCTTCGGTCGATCAAGCTCACGTCGACATTGGACCCGTCCAGCACCCACCCTTCCTCGAGCGCGGTCTCGAAATCATCACGAAAATCGACCTCCTCATCGCCTGGCGTAAAAACGGGCGGCTGTCCGCAGCCCCCTGCTGCCACTGACAATGCTCCGCCAAATACTCGAAGTGCGCCAAACGAAATGCGTCGGAATTTCATACCGCAAGAATAGGCGCAGCCAAGGCGTCGGAAAAGAGCATCGCCAACCTCCCACTGTGCAATAATTGCTCGCGAAGGTCCGGCCGACGACAATTCAATCAGGGTGCCGGAATGAACATTTGCTCATACGAACAGCCCAACGATCGAAGCCGTTGATACCGCCGGCCTAACAGATCATCTGGTGAAAAAGATTTGAGTTCGTGAATCTGGCGAACGACAAATTCCTCAAATGCTGCAGCCGCAGCCGCATGATTGCGATGAGCCCCCCCCACCGGCTCGGCGATGACTTCGTCAATGATTCCCTGTTGCAGCAAATCCCCCGCCCGCATGCGCATCGCCGAAGCTGCCTCCTTCGCGTGGGCGCTCGTCTTCCACAAAATCGCCGCGCAGCCTTCGGGCGAGATGACCGAGAAAATACTGTGCTCGAGCATGGCCATCTTGTCGGCGACCGCAATTCCCAACGCCCCCCCGCTTCCGCCTTCACCGATGACAACCGAAATCAGCGGAACACGGAGCATCGGCATGGCCTGAAGATTCGCGGCAATAGCCTGGGCGATCCCCCGCTGCTCCGACTCCATGCCCGGATACGCCCCCGGAGTGTCAACCAGTGACACAATCGGCAACCCATACTTCGCCGCGAAGCGCATCTTTGCCAGCGCCTTGCGATAGCCTTCCGGGTGCGGGCAGCCAAAATTACAAGCCACACGCTCGGTCAGCGTGCGACCGCGATTCTGGCCGATAATCATCACCTTGTGCGGCCCGATCCAACCCAGCCCCGTGACGATGGCTTCGTCGTCCCCATAATTGCGATCGCCGTGCAGTTCACAAAAGTCATGCACCGCGTGCTGAAGGTAATCCTTCACCAGTGGTCTGTTAGGGTGTCGCGCAACGAAAACTGTTTCCCATGGTTCAAGACGGGAATAAATGGATCGCGCGGTGGAGTCCCACTCCGCTTCAAGAACGTCAACTTCGTGTTTGCGCTCCACATGGGTAAGGTGTTTGGCCGACCGGACCTGGTTGATCCGTTGGCGCAGCACGGCCAATGGCTTCTCGCTCTTCAGTTCGCCATTGAGCGAGAACGAACCAAAAGCGCCCCATCCTCGTTTTTCCGGATGCATTCCCCTGCCCCTGACTGGATAATCCACGACGCGAACGAACGATTAAAGTTAATCAAAACAACTCGAAAAATCAAGGTCGATTGCGCATTCGCTTGCTAACCGCGCGTCCATCGCGAGTGTGCCACTGCTTTGTGAGCACTGCTTGGACCCCCTCTCCCGTTGGGAGAGGGTTGGGATGAGGGCTAGCCTTTCTTTTCGTGGGTGCCAATGCTCTTTGGGCAATGCATCGACGCGCAGTCTATCTTAGGGACAAAAGTAAGATTCCCCGCCAAACGCCACCGGGCTTGATATTCGCAGACGTTCTTCCTAGTCTCTCGGATTCGCCGTGGTGACCAAGGTTTTGCACCGGGGTAGGCG
>JBKJYI010000502.1:0-12349 GCA_046715855.1 Phycisphaerae bacterium | reverse complement strand
CGATGTATGTGCCCATTCGCCCGTTGTTGGCCGATTGGTTTGTCGGCGCTGCGATGACTTCACTATACACGGCCGCGTGGGCGCCCATACTGCACCGGCTGCTCCTGGGACTGTCCGGGCTCTTGGGAATCTCGCGCCCACGTTACTCTCACGCAGGCTTGCGATCGGTGAGCTCCAATGTTTGAGCGGCGCTTACGGGTTTTTCTGACGTTTTTTGGGCTGGCCGCTTTTGTTGTCTTCGGCCGGCTCGCTCAGTTGCAAATCGTGCAGGGGGACTACTATCGGCAGCGCGCTCTCGATGCATTGGAGTTACCGCCTACCTCACTGCCATTTGTCCGCGGCAGCATTCTCGAACGTGGCGGCCAGGTCTTAGTCAGCGACGAGCCCGGCTGGGACCTGACCATCGACTTCTCGATGATTGCGTTGAAGTTTGAGCCCAGCGAGGCCGCCCTCAAGCGCGAATATCGCCGCTGGCGCAAGAGATTGCTTGAATCCGGCGCCACGAACCCGGTAATTTCCGTTCAGGACATGGAGCCGCTGCTGGCCCGGATGTGGAGCGACCTTGCCAGTTTCTGCCAAGCCAGTGAGCGTGATCCCAAGTCCGCCGAAATCCGCGCCCGCGAGGTGTACGACCAGATCAAAAGTCTGCGCAACAAGGTTGCCGAAAATCGCGGCTTTGACGCACCGGTGGCCGAGGAATCCGCCGTCCACGCACTTTTGACCGAGCTTACCGCACAAGAACAAATCACCGCCCGCGAGCAACTGCGTACGTATCCGTGGCTGCACATCGACGCTTCGTCCTATCGGCGCTTCGCTCCCGACACCGTTGCCTTCGCTCACGTGCTGGGACGCATGGGGCCCGTCGATGCCCAGACGGTGGAGAATGATCCGCACGGGGATGACCTGTTCGCGAGTTACCTGCCCGGGGAAAAAGTGGGCATCAGCGGCATGGAGTGGGCGGCGGAAAGCAGGCTTCGCGGTCGCCGAGGACAGATCGCACGCGATCGCGAAGGCAACACCATCGAAGACATCGCCGCCGAAAATGGTTCATCCGTTCGTATGACCATCATCTCTTCGTTGCAGCGCCGACTCTACGACTTGTTAGCCACCGCGGTCGAGGCGCACGCCGACTCCAACGGCGGGGCCATTGTCGTCCTCGACGTGCAATCGCGCGAAGTCCTGGCGCTCGTTTCCTACCCCTCCTACGAACCCGGCCGATTCCGCGAAGACTTTGCATCTCTCCGAGACAACACCGATAAACTTCCCTTGCGTTTTCGCGCCGTCGCCTCCCGCTATCAGCCGGGCTCGACCATCAAACCGCTCGCCTGCCTTTCGGGACTCTTTAACTCCGTGATCACTCCGGAGTCCCTGGACGAATGCCACGGCTCGCTCTTCCCCGAAAACCCGGAAGCGTGGCGCTGCTGGGAGATTCCCGGGACCACCACGCGCAAGTCCCACGGCATGATCAACACCGAGCAGTCCCTCACCGGCAGTTGCAACGTCTTCCTCTTCCGCCTCGGCGAAAAACTCGGCGTTGACCGTTTGACCACGACATTCGATATGGCCGGCATCGGCAGACCATCCGGCACCGGGCTTCGCGAAGATGAACCTGGAATCAATCCCACTTCGAGCTGGCTGATGCGGAACCGCAATCTGACGGCCAGCGCTGGATCCGCCCGCCAGTTCGCCATCGGGCAGGCCGAACTCTCCCTGACGCCGGTCCAAGTCGCCAACCTCATGGCCACGTATGCGAACGGGCGGTACCGGCCAGTCACCTTGCTCATGGACGCCAAGCCCGCGCCGGAGTGGACACTGCCCGGCAGCCCGGCGGAGTGGGCCGCGATTCGGCGCGGCATCTACGGCGTGGTCAACCACACAGAGGGCACCGCCTACAAGTACGCCCACTTCGAGCACGAAAAGTACGTGCTGTGCGGCAAGACTGGCAGCGCCACAGCCCAGCCCTGGCCCACGGCTTATCGCGTTCCGTACGTTGACGAATACCACAATGAGCGCGAGGCCATCATTCCCGAGGGGGCGAAGGGATCCGCGCTCGAACGCTTCCGCATGATGTATCCTCTCGCCACGTTCGACCCGGAAAAAATCGAGGTCGCCCGCCGCTGGCCTCCCGCCCCGCCTGCCGAAGGCGGCAACCACGCCCACGCCTGGTTCGGCGCATATTTGCAGAAGCTTGACTCCGTCGGAATGCCCGATTGGTCGCAAACACCCCGCATCGCCTTCGCCGCCTTGGTCGAATTCGGCGGCAGCGGAGGCCGCACCAGTGGTCCACTCGCCAAAGAAATCGCCGGCGTCCTTCTGGAAATGCTCGGGCCCGACCTCGATGCGCATCGCACGGAGGCGGCGCCATGAGGCGATCTACCTTCGACCTCGGTGCTCCGGGATGGGCCATTGCCGGCGCCATCGCCATCCTTAGCACCATCGGCGTTGCGACCATTTACGTAACCGACACGCACTACGTCACCGGCCACGACGGCCCGGCCAATGCGTTCAAACAAATTCTTCGATTCATCGCCGGACTGGCCGTCGCTTCGATCATTTTGCGCGTCGGCTACCAGGCGGTTGGACGTTATTCCTATTTTCTATTTCTCGCCGGCGTCGCACTTCTGATTCCGCTCCTCGTCGCCAAAGTATTGCACGCGAATTTCGGCGGACTGACCACGCCGCGCAACGGAGCCTACCGCTGGATTCACCTGCCCGGTTTTGATCTTCAACCATCCGAACTGATGAAGATCGCCTTTGTAGTCGCCTTGGCGTGGTACCTTCGCTATCGAAAAAACTACCGAAAGTTCGACGGGCTGCTCGTTCCCGTTCTCGCCGCGTCCGTGCCTATGGCCCTGATTCTCCTCGAACCCGACCTCGGCACTGCGCTGTTGTTGGTGCCCGTGTTGTTCGGAATGTTATTCATGGCCGGGGCGCGAATCCGGCACCTTGCGGTATTGATGCTGGCGGGCATCATCGTCGCGCCGTTTGTATGGGGCCATCTGGCCGCGTACCAGCGCCTCCGCGTGACCGCGCTTCTACTGCAAAACGACGCACTCCGCCGCGACGTGATCGAACGACCCGAAGAGTACACCGGCTTCGCCACCAGGAGGCAGGCGCTGGAGTGGGCTGCGGGGTCGGGCTACCAGCTTGTCCAATCCAAGAACGCAATCGGCAGCGGCGGCGCGCTGGGTCATGGCTGGGGCCAGGGTATTTACGTGGAGAACAATCTGCTGCCCGATCGACACAATGATTTCATTTTCGCCATCGTCACGCATCAGTGGGGAACGCTGGGTGGCGCAGTCATCATGCTGTGCTACGCCGTCATCGCCGTGTCCGGCCTGCGGATCGCCTCGTCCACGTCCGAACCGTTCGCACGCTTACTAGCCGTCGGCGTAGTGGCCTTGATGATCTGTCAGGCGCTCATCAGCATGGCCATGACCATGGGGCTCCTGCCCATTACGGGTATGACTTTGCCCTTCGTCTCCAACGGCGGCAGCAGTCTGCTCTACAACTTTGCTTCGGTGGCCCTGCTGGTGAGCGTCGCCCAGCACCGCCCCTACCTGCTCACCACCGACCCCTACGTCCTCCGCCGCGACCAGCATGAGCGCATCGGCGCATCAGAGACCACCTATGCTCAAAGCATTCCGGTTCGATAAATGTTGGTAATTTGATTTTTTTCCTTAAAATGATTTCAGCGAGGGTGGCAAAGCCGCAAGCAGGCCTCTCCTTGATTGGCCAAGGGACGGTGACCAAGTGGTAGCACGCTCAAAAATGCATTGGATCACGGAGGCTGGCATGTTCTTCGAACGCTCCGGACCGGTCTGGGATACGCTTCGAGAGCTCGGAAAGTGGCTCGATGAGGCCCACATGGACTACGCGGTCATCGGCGGGCTGGCGCTTAATGCTTATTCCTATCCGCGCCAGACGGTCGATGTGGACATTGTATTGAGCCGGACAGACTTTGATCGCTTCGCGGCGCAATTCGGCAAGACTTTGCACCGCGTTGCCGGTTTTCCGAGGCGATTTGTTGATGCGAAAACGGAAGTCGCTGTGGACGTGCTCATCGCGGGAGCGCTAGCAGGACATACCGAAAAAAATAAGACGATTCGCTTCCCCGACCCCAAAGACGCAGAGGTCCACGAAGACATTCGTACCGTCTCCCTTCCCAAGCTCATCGAGCTCAAGCTGGTCATCTGGCGATTCAAGGACTGGGGTGACGTTGTCGAACTCATTCGCCGCAACCAATTAACCGAAGACTTCGCCTCTCAACTCGATGCATCCGTCCAGCCCGCCTACAAGCAATGCTTCGACCAGGCCAACGACCCCCAATACGGCGAGCATTAGCCGTGTTCGATTACTGCCTGGCGAGCAGGCCAAAAGCCTCCCCCCTTACAAAGGGGGGATAATGGGGGTCAGCCACGCTGACTTCGTTTGGGTTGCCCATACTGGCGTTTCATTCTTCCCTTTATTTCAATGATCGTTGTGCGCGCTAATTTTGCGCGCGCCCGTCATGTTCTTGAGAGTGATGAAAAAGACCCGACAGACCCTTGGTTCTGCGTGCCCCAATGCCTCCGCTGGCTTCCGGAGATTCATGCAACATGAAGATTTCCAATCGAAGCCATTTGCAAGGCTCACTTTTGCTTATCAACCGCTGGGAAATGTTCCGTTGGGTCGCTACACTGGGTGAAACGACGCAGGAGTTTCCATATGAGGCCGAGGCAGCGAGGCAAATCATTCATCGGCTTATTCATGCTCGCTCACATTCCGGCGGTACAAGCGGCTGACGTCGTCGTCGTTGCCGTGCAGCCCGCGGCCCGCTCGACGCATGCGCCCGTGCACTCAGTCATTTCCATCACTTTTGACAAGCCCATCAAGCCTGAATCGATCGTCCCGCTCCAATCGTTCTGGGCCTTTGGCCGCTGGAGCGGAAACGCGACCGGCAACTTCGTTCTTACGAATGACAACAAAACGGTCCATCTTCTGCACGACCACAACTTCTCCGCCGGCGAGCAGGTCATGGTGGTTCTCTCCCACGACATTGAGGCCACCGACGGCACGAAGCTCCGGGCAGGCGGATACTCCTACCAGTTCTGGACCCGGCCCAACCCTGCGGACATGGACTTCACGCAGATCGACAGCATGACGACGCGGACCATTCCCTCGCAAACTTCGCGAGCATACGGCGGCATCGCCTCCGACCTCAACGGCGACCGCTATCTCGACATGACCATCGTCAACGAAGACACGGCCGACCTCCGCGTGTTCATGAACAAAGCCGACGCGACGGGGCTGTTCGACCCATTTCTTCAACCGACTTTCGGCGTGGGTCCGCAGGCCAGCCCCTCCGAACCGTCCGACTTCAACCGTGACGGCCTCACGGACATCTGCGTAGCGAATATCAGCGACCAGAGCGTCTCCATCCTGCTGGGCAACGGCGACGGCACATTCCAGCCCCAGCAGCGCGTCGTCGTGGGCGTCGCCCCGCGCGGCATCGCCGTCCTCGACTACGACGGCGACGGCGACACGGACATCGTCAACACCAACTTCAGCTCCAACAACATGTCGCGCTTGACCAACAACGGGTCGGGCGTGTTCTCTGCCCCGGTCTTCTTCGACGCTGGCGGAAGCAGCGAATGGGCCCTGTCGGCCGCCGACATGAATGGCGATGGTCTACTCGATTTGGTGGTTGGAACACAAAGTAACACGGTGGCTAACCGCCGGGTCATCGTGGACCTCGCCAATGGCGCCGGCGGATTTGCGTTTCACTCTTCACAGGTGTCAGACGGAAACGTCTGGGTGCTCAACACCGGGGATTTAAACGGTGACCGTGCTGACGATGTGGCCATGGCCAACAGCTCGACGAACCGTGGAACGGTTTTGCTTAACATGGGCACCGGTTCGCTGGGACCGCCAACCAGCTACGGCACCGATCCCTTCACGCTTTCCAGCGACGTAGGCGATCTGGACGGAGACGGCGACCTCGACTGGGTGACCTCGAGCTACCAGGGCGATTGGAGAGTCTTCACGAACGATGGCCTCGGAACGTTTACCTTCAGCCGCGAATTCACCGCCCCCACCGCCGCGTCCTGCGCACTCCTTTTCGATTTCGACAACGACCGCGATCTGGACATTGCCCTGATCGATGAAATTGACGACGTGGTCATCCTCATGAAGAACAGCGGCACTCTGATCATTCCCGCCGTCTCCACCTGGGGCGCGCTCTGTGCCGGCCTCGCCTTGCTTATCGGTGGCACCGTCGTTATCCGCAACGCGAGCCGCGAACTTCAGTTCACGCGAAGTGGGGGAGGGCGAGGCTCCCGCTGAGCCGCGCAATAAGTCCCGCCGTGTGCCACTGCCGTGTCGGCAGTGGTTGACACCGCTGACACAGTGGTGGCACCACCATCATGCCGCCTGTTGCACCGCAGGGCCTTCCGGTCGTCGCGGATTTCGACCAGTAAAGAACGTCAGCCCCAGAAAGGTAATCGATGACATCACCAGCCCGCCCATCACCGCCGTCCTCCCCTCATCGTCGAGGCACTCGTACTCACAGGACTTTTCATAATGGTAGTCCCACTTTTCACCGGGTCGGTCTGGCGGCTCAGGAACCCCGACGAAAGCTCCCATGGCTCGGGCCTTTGATTCGTGGCGAACACGGTCTCGCTCGCGAGCTAAAAGACTCTCGGTCTCAATGCAGCCGCTCGGAAATGTATGGTCCCACTCTCGCGCAATCGCCGTGGTGGTCGCACCGATGCCAAACAAGCTGACGGAGATCAAAAAGGGTCGAATCGTCTCCCGCCAAAAACCCGGCTGTCGCAGCGGCGTGGTCTTACGCAGCGTAAAGAAAGAGAGTGCCGCAAAGCCGCAACAAAGGATGATGGACCCAGTGATCGAATGGGGATCGGATGGTCGCGCGATCAGAGTATACAAGAAGGTCACGATGGCGCCGCCCATCAGCCCGAAGGACACAATGCTCCAAAAGATGCGCGGAATCAGCGCCCGCGGCCGGCGTCCTCGATCGTCTGGCCAAAGGACAGGCGCACGGGAAGAACGCTCGTTCGAGGCCGCCTCAAAAAGACGCGACTCATCCGGATCAGGATTGAAGAACCCGCTGAACTCGCGACCCACTGCGGAGTGGTCAATGCCAACCCGTGTCACTTCTTCATCCCGCGCATCATCCGCTTCGCGTTGCCCGCCATCAGCCAGCGCCGCTCGACCGCGCTGGTGCACCACCCACCACGCGCCCGCCTGCAAAATCAATGCCACGGCCGCGGCGACTCCGGCGGCCAGGAACATCACCTCTTCCGGGTCGTGGTCGGTGATTCCGCCTGCAATGGCCGTGAAAATCAGCGCAGTGATCGCAGTTCCGAAAAGCGAACCGAAGTGGATTTCGCCGTCGGCGCCAACGTCCTCTTCGTTCTCCCATTTTTTGAACACCGCCACGGCCAACAGCCCGAGAAACGCCGCTGCGCCGCCGTCACGGCCCTCGAATAGCGGAATGCAACCAATCGCCAGAAAAGGCGCACAGCAAGCAGCGCGGATCAGCCGATGCGCCCACGACGGGCCGTCCTGCACGGAGAACCATCGAGTCGCGCGGCGGCCAATCACCAGGCCCAGGTATAGCCCCCACACCAGCATTCCGGCCGCAACGCCTTTTTCCTCATCACTGGACATCGCGCCCACGGCGACGCCCACTCCAATGGAAAGCAATGTCGTAAGAAGTCCCAGCAGCAGCACTTTTTGCTTACCGCCTCTGCGAGGCGGCTCACCCCAGCGCGCTCCATCGTGCTCCTGCTCTGGAAGCGGCGGCGGCGAACCCGGCAGGCGCGGCGAATTCCGCAGCTTGGTGACTTTGGTGTCGATTTTCCGTGAAAGCGCATCCATCTTGCGGGCCAGGGTCGAGGGAAGCGCGCCCTCCGCGCCGATCGGACTGACTCGGCCGGGGGAGCGAAGGTGTTCGGGCCGCCCGCGACCAATTGGATTCGGCGAAGGAACGGGCGAATCGAATCGATCTCGCCCGCCTGCCCGGACTGCGCCTTCGAGACTCTTGGTGCTGAAGCCCGCGAGGCTCTTTTGAATATCTTCGCCCACCAGCAAATCGTCGATCATCTCCTCGACGCTCTGGTAGCGATCTTTGGGGTCTTTCTGCAGCGCCTTGCGGATGACTTTGCCGAACTGCGGCGAAAGCTCGTCGAGCTCCGGCTGCGTGGTCAGGTGTTTCATCAACACTTCGGCCATCGACGAGCCTTCGAACGGCACCTTGCCCAACACCATCTCGTAGAGCATCACCCCCATTGCATAGATGTCCACGCCCTTGGAGTAATCGCCGCTGCCGATCTCCGGGGCCATGTAGTGAACGGTGCCGACGCTTGCCGTCTGGGCGCTGTGCCGCGAGACGGCAATGAACTTGCTCAGCCCGTAGTCGCCGATCTTTACATAGCCGTCGTCGAAGAAGATGTTGCCGGGTTTAAGGTCGCGATGGACGATTCCACGGTCGTGGAGGTAGGCGAGGCCCTTGCCGATTTCGCGGCAGAAAAATGCCGCTTTCTCCGGAGCGAAACCCTTGGGCTCCGCGATCAGCAAATCGCGCAGCGACGGTCCCGAGCAATACTCCATAATAATGAAGTATTCTCCGTCGGCGTTTTTCTTGACGTCGAAAATCGAGACCAGGTTCGGGCTCTTCAGGTTGATGCAATTGCTGACGCCGCGCAGCTCGACGTGCGGATTCTCCTTGAGGTATTTGAGGGCCACTTCGCGGCCGCCATCACTGACCGCATAGTACACCTCGCCGAAACCGCCCCGCCCGATCGCACGCTGAATCGTGAAATTCTCCAGCGGCCGATCGCCATGTTTGAATGTATACGCCATCGTCGTCGCCCTCAGGGGATTTTCGATTGCCGATTGTCGATTGTCGATTGATTCGATGTACAAGCACTCATATTTTGGTTCGCAGAACTAATGACGTTTCATCTTGGGATTCCCAGCAATCGAAAATCGCAAATCGCAAATCGACAATCATGTTTTCATTGTCCAGGGCCGAAGCACCATGCTCACGCCGCCAACCTCAACCGTTTCGCCGATGGGCAGCTCTTTCGCGGCCGTATCCACATGTCCGTCGTCCTGCCGCCGGACCCAGAATGCGCCGTTGCGCTCGTACAGAATCAGCGTCGCTCCGGCGTGCCGGCAGGGAATGTGCGCCGTGGGTCCCACGCCAATCATTGCCGCCCGATCGAACAAGATCACGCGGCGCACGTCGTTGGGCATTTTCGTCGTGTCGCTCAATTCCAAAACAGCACTGGCGCTGCGGCGGCTGGGAACCCGGAAAGTAAACTTCGCTTTGCGTCCCAGCACCATGCGGTCACCGTCCCGCAAGAGCGTATGCAGCGTCTTTTTGCCGGCAATTTCAATCTCTTTGGTCGCGAACGCGAAGTAGTCATCTTCAACGCGCGACACGTTCATGTGCCGCTCGGCCAGATCGCTGAAGATTGGCACGTCCGCGGGATGATCCGCCGCCGCTCGGCCTACCGACGCGGCCGACCCGCGAACGAGCAGGAAACTGCCACCCCCATCCACAAGCAGGAGCAGTTTTTCCGCCGGCGACGCGAGCGGCTGAACGGGTCCAATTGCGTTGTTCCTGATCGTATCCGACTTGGGCACGGCAACCGTCTCGTCGAGCGATCCCCGCGCTTTTGATTGCAAGGACGAAGTCTGGCCCCCGCCATTCATCTTTTCACTCAGAGGTCCCGATGCCAGTTTCGCGTGCAATTCTTCCATCTGCCGCACCTGCTCAATCGTCGCTTCGACCCATTTCGCTTCGGGCAGCAATCGCGTCACGCTCATGGCACAACGCCGAGCTTCGCCAAACCGCCCGGCGGCAAGATGCCTTGCCGCCTCGCGAGCAAGCGCCAGGACGTCGGCCACCTCGCGCCTCGCCGGCATCGCTTTACCGACGTCGCCGAGACATGCGAGCTCACTTTCCGCACGGGCCAACTTCCCTTCCACCAGAGCCGCCCGCGCACTGCTCAGCACGCGCCCGCACAATTCCGCTTCGAGCCGGATGACATCGACGGCGTGGGCATCCAGGGCCTTGGCACGCCGGACGCGATCCGCGGCCGCCGCGAACTGCCCGGCCGCCAGGGACACTTCGGCCTGGGCGATCATCTCCCGCAGTTCGGCTTGCCGGCGCCCGGCGATCTCGCGAACTTTGGCCGCGGCGCCGTCGCCGGCACTGGCCTCTTCCAGAATCCGACGTCCGGCCGCCAGCGAGCCATCTTCGATTCTTCGCACGGCCTCATCAATCCGCGCCCGCCGCGAACCGTCGTTACGATTGGTCTCGGAGGCGACCGTCTGCACGAATTTTCGCAGTTCGGCCACTTGGTTTTTCAGGTCGATATCCCCCGCGGCGGCTCCCGCTTCGGCCCTATCCAGATCCAGAAGCGCTTCCGCGAAGCGATCGGCCCGATAATGTTCGCGGGCCCGTTCGAGGAATCTGGCCCCGAGTTGGCCCAGAACGGCCTTGCCTCGGCGGTGCTCGCGGAGGTCGGCAGCGATGGCCAGCCGGAACGCCTCATCCAGCCGCGAATCGCGCAGGGCCTTTTCCGCCGTCCGAAGTCGCATGATCAAAAGCTGGCCGAACATGAATCACCCTGTTAATCAGACAAAACGCCTCCCCGGCGGAGGGGACAAAGCGGGAACATCATAACCCGCCTGCAAGGACGGTTACGAGCCGCCTCGATGGAATTCGGGCCAAAAAAGGTTTTATTCCGATTGGGGACAAGGCCTGGATGTTTTTTGGGAAACGACAAAAGGATTCGCGCCCCGGGGCATGCGGATTGCAGCCCCGAGGCGCGATTCAAGGAAAGTGATGGGTGCCGCTGTTTAGGAATAGCCTTTAGTCATCATCGTCATCATCGTCATCATCGTCATCATCGTCATCATCGTCATTGTCGCCGTTGTCATCGTCGTCATCGTCATCGCCGTTGTCATCGTCATCATCGTCGCCGTTGATTTCGGTGTTGTTCCCGAAGATGATGAGCTGGCCGTCGAAGCAGACATTGATGAATTTCGTGTTGTTGCCGTCCACTTCGACGAGGCCCTCGAAGCGAATGTTGCGGAACGTGGCGTTATTTTTGAGAACCGTGACGTCGCCGGTGATGGTGGTCCATCCTTCATCGTCGCAGTCTTCGCCTGCCTCGCCGACGAGCGTGAAATTATTCCCGTCCACGGTGAGGTCGCCCTCATAAATGCCCGCTTCCAGAAAAATCTCCACGTTGTTGCCGTCCACAATCTCCGGCAATTCTCCTACGAGGTCCGGAGTCGCCCGGCGGACCACGGAGATGGTTAATGAATCGTCGTCAGCCTGAACCAGGACTTCGATGAGCTCGGCCTCGAGGACATCGGTCAGTTCGACAGTCCCGACAACACCCAGGCCGACTACCTCGACTTCCAGCACGTAATTGGCCGACGGCTGAACGTCGTTAATCAGGAACGAGCAATCATCTTCAACGGTGACGGATGCCGGACTGCCGTTCAAAGTGACGACGAAGTCGGGGCAGACAAGCTGCGCCGCTGTCTGAAACTTACCCGCCCCGCCGCCGGCGACGACCCGTCCGACGATGGCCGCCGAACCAGAGGCAGTGCCGGGATTGCGCCCGCAACCCGCCAGGACGGACAACACGGAAACGCCTAGTGCCAAACTCATTGATCGGATTTTCATAAATCTCCTCTTGGTAGAACCGTTTGGTAAACCGTGAAAACGCTGAGGCCGGCTGGCCCCTTTGTCTCATTATAAGCAAATCGGAGGCAGGTGTGAGCAAACATGAACCATTTCTGCTGAACCATGGCATCCTGGAGGCGCCAATTTTGGCGGCACGCATTGACGCTACCGGCGTTTTCGCGTCAAAACCGCTGATGATGGCGGCGGCATGAATACACGCTTTAACGATCAACTTCGAAGATGACAGATCAAATTGGATATTTTGGCGCGAGGGCATGGCTTCCCGCTGCGTCGCTGTGGCGGCGCGAAGTCGTTCGTTTTTTGCGGCAGCGCAGTCGGGTGGTCGGGGCCCTGGGCACACCGGTGGTGTTCTGGCTGCTGATCGGGTCGGGGCTGGGGCGTTCATTTCGACCGCCGGGGACCATCGAGGGGGAGGACTTCCACTTTCTTGAATATGCGTTTCCGGGAACGCTGGTCTTGATCGTTCTCTTCACAGCTATCTTCGCAATGATCTCGATCATTGAGGATCGCAAGGCCGGCTTTCTCCAAGCGGTGGTCGCCTCGCCGGGGGGGCGGACGGGGCTTGTGGTCGGGGAGGGGCGGGGGGGTGACACCCGGGCGCTAGGGCCGGGGGGG